>NZ_BADB01000069.1:0-11618 GCF_000333415.1 Microbacterium sp. B24
TCGGTCCCGGGGATCCTCTAGAGTCGTTTCGACCGGGTGCTCGCGACGCGCCTGGGTCTGCATGCCGCAGACTCCGTCTACGAGCAGGCCTGGGGCCAGATGGTCTCGCTGAAGGGCACCGACATCGTGCGGGTGCCGTTTGCGGAGGCTCTCGGTGAGCTGAACACGGTGCCGATCTACCGCTACGAAGAGGCCGCCGCGCTCTTCGGCTGAGCCCGCCACCGGGACACCGAAGATTCCGTGTCCCACTTTTCGCTGGCGTTGTCCCACTTCCGCCGTGCCGTGTCCCACTTTCTGCTGTGCAGGAGGCCACCCGACAGCAGGAAGTGGGACACGTCCTGTGCGAGGGTCACTCTCACTGACCACGCCCTACGCAGGTTCCTCCCCGGTCGGCGTCGGGCTCTGAGGTTTCCACCGTTCGGTGCTCAGCCACCAGAGCATCGCTGCGCACGGGTGACGCTTGCGCGATGACGACCTCGAGCGACCTGCCGCTGAGTCTGCCGGACGCGTTCACCGTCGCGCAGGCGCGAGATGCGGGCGTGAGCCCCGGGCGGCTGCGGGGACGCGATCTGTCGCGTCCCTTCCACGGCGTCCGCGCGCGAGTGGAGCCCACTCCTGGCTCGCTTGAGGCATCGTGTCGGGCGCTGCTGCCGAGGCTGCGCAGCGGGCAGTTCTTCAGCCACGAGACCGCCCTGTATCTTCTCGGAGTGCCTCAGCCGGAGTGGCCGTATGAGCCGACCATCCACGTGTCCACCCACCGTCCTGCGCGCGAACCCCGTACTCACGCCGTGGTGGGTCATCGGCTGCAGCTGCGAACGCCGGCCCACACGACGGTGGGCGGGATGCCGGTCGAGCACCCGGCGCGTGCCTGGCGTCAAACGGGCACGCTCTGGCGGCTCGATGACCTCGTTGCTGCCGCAGATCACCTGATCTCAGGCCGGAGCCCGCTGACGGATGCGGCCGAGCTTCGGGGTGAGATCGAGGTGATGGGGGACGTGCGCGGCGGAATTCTCCGCAGGGCGCTGGCGCTCGCTCGCGGTGGCGTGCGCTCTCCTCGCGAAACGCGCTTGCGGTTGCTGCTGAGTCGCGCGGGCCTGCCGGAGGCCGAGGTGGCCTGGAACCTGTTCGACGATCGGGGGACGTTCGTCGCGGAGCTCGATCTGGCCTTTCCCCGCTATCGTCTCGCGGTCGAGTACGACGGCCGCGTCCACGCTGACGATGCGCGTCAGTTCGCGCGCGACGCCGACCGGTGGGCGGCCATTCGCGGCCTGGGTTGGCAGCACGAGCGGGTGCTGGCCCATCACCTCGTCGGCGATGGCCGGCTCGCGGTCGCGATGGTACGAGAGGCCCTGCAGCGTGCGGGGTGGACGCCCGGGCGCTGACGCCGAGGCACAGAGGCGCGGCGCCGGAACTGTGTGTCCCACTTCCTGCTGCCTGGGAGCGCTGTCAAGCACAGATAGTGGGACATGCCTCGGCATAAGTGGGACATGCCTCGGCGTGCGGGGGACAGGTCCGGGGACAGGTCCGGGGGGAGGGCGGGAGGGGGGAATCAGTCCTCGGCGAGGCCCAGCACGTCGAGCAGCCAGGCGAGCTCGAAGGCGCGCTGCTGCCAGGAGTTGTAGCGCCCGGAGACACCGCCGTGGCCCGCGACCATCTCGCACTTGAGCAGTGCGTCAGCACCGACCTCGCGCAATCGCGCCACCCACTTGGCGGGTTCCACGTAGTAGACGCGGGTGTCGTTGAGCGACGTGGTCGCGAGGACCCGCGGATACGTCACTCCCTCGCGCACGTTCTCGTACGGCGTGTACGACTTCATGTACGCGTAGACCTCCGCGTCGTGCAGCGGATCGCCCCACTCGTCCCACTCGATCACCGTCAGCGGGAGCGAAGGATCGAGGATGGTCGTCAGGGCGTCGACGAAGGGAACGTCGGCGAGGATGCCGGCGAACAGCTCGGGGGCGAGGTTCGCGACCGCGCCCATCAGCAGACCGCCCGCAGAACCGCCCTCGGCGACGAGGCGGTCGGGTGCGGTGACGCCCGTGTCGATCAGATGACGCGCGACCGCGACGAAGTCGGTGAAGGTGTTGCGCTTGTGCTGCAACTTGCCGTCCTCGTACCACTGGCGTCCGAGTTCGCCGCCGCCGCGAACGTGCGCGACGGCGAAGACGACGCCGCGATCGAGCATCGACAGACGCGCCACCGAGAAACCGGGTTCGATGGAGTGCTCGTAGGACCCGTACCCGTAGAGGTGCAGCGGACGCGGCGCGTCCCCCGGCTCGCCGAACGACCGCTTCCACACGATCGAGACGGGCACGTGGGTGCCGTCGGATGCCGTGACCCACTCGCGCCGCTGCCCGTAGGCCGACGGATCGTATCCGCCCAGCACGGGCTGGCGCTTGCGCAGGTGCAGCTCACGCGCCGCCACGTCGTAGTCGTAGACGGTCCCGGGGGTGAGGAACGAGCCGTAACCGAGCCGCACCACGGGTGGGGCCCATTCGGGATTGCCGCCGGCTCCGGCGGTGTAGAGCTCCTCCTCGAAGGCGAGCTCGTCGATGCTGCCGGTGGCGTAGTCCAGGATCCCCATTCGCGACAGCCCGTCGCGTCGGTACGACACGACCCCCCAGTCGCGGAAGGCGGACATATCCAGCACGCGCCGCCCGGGAGTGTGGGCCAGCACGACGTCACGTTGGCCCTGTGGATCGGATGCCGCGACGCGCACCAGTTCGAAATCGAGCGCGCCGTCGTTGTGCACGATGTAGAGCACGTCCTCGCCGCCCACGACGGCATGGGTGGCCGAGTACTCGACGCCTTCTCGACGCGGCCAGATGGATCGCGGCTCGGAACGCAGATCGGTCGCGTCGACGAGGTACTCCTCGGTCGTGATGGAGGAGCCCACCTCGATGACCAGGTACTTCTCGCTGCGCGTGAAGCCGGCACCCACCCAGTAGCGCTCATCCGGCTCGTGGAACAGGCGCGCGTCGGCTGCGGCATCGGTGCCGACCTCGTGCAGCCAGACGGTGTCGGGTCGCCACGCGTCGTCGACCGTCGTGTAGACGATGTACCGGCCGTCGGGGGAGAACGACGCTCCCGCCGAGGTGTTCTCGATGACGTCGGGCAGGTCCTTCCCGCTGACGAGGTCTCGTACACGCAGCGTATAGCGCTCGTCGCCCTCCACATCGACACCGAAGAGCAGTCGAGAACCGTCGGTCGAGACGTCGAAGCTGCCCAGGGAGAAGAACTCGTGACCGTCGGCCTCGACGTTGCCGTCGAGCAGGACGATCTCGCCGGGGACGTCGACGCCCGGCGTCAGGACAGGAGGCGTCCAGTCGTCGGGGCCGGCCAGAGGCGCGCGGCATTGGATGCCGTACTGCTTGCCCTCGACGGTGCGCCCGTAGTACCACCATGCGCCCTGACGCGTCGGAACGGACAGGTCGGTCTCGAGGGTGCGAGCCTTGATCTCGTCGAAGATGCGCTGGCGCAGCCCCGCGAGGTGGGCCGTGCGCTGCTCGGTGAAGGCGTTCTCGGCTTCGAGGTGCGCGATGACCTCGGCATCCTCCTTCTCCCGCAGCCACTCGTAGTCGTCTCGCACCTCGTCGCCGTGATGACGGCGAAGCGTCGGACGAGCGGCGGCGACGGGGGCGGACAGCGGCGTGGAGGACGTCTCTCGGGTCACCGCTCCACGCTAATCCACGCCCGGCGTGTCGGGGCGGGATCGCCGTTCTGCGAGGGGCCTTGAATGTGGGAGTATTTCTGTGGTCCGGTTGCCGGAGAATGAAACCACGGTGAACTCTTCGTTCGCATCGCCGATTCCGTCGGCTCCCTTCCTGTGAATCCCGACGAAAGCGAACTGTGGAAACCGCTGCCCTCATCGTCGTGCTGGTGATCGTGCTGGCGCTGTTCTTCGACTTCACGAACGGCTTTCACGACACCGCGAACGCGATGGCCACCCCGATCGCGACCGGGGCGCTCAAGCCCAAAGTCGCTGTTCTGCTCGCCGCGAGTCTCAACCTCGTCGGCGCCTTCCTGTCCACCGAGGTGTCGAAGACGATCTCGCACGGGATCATCCGCGAGGACCAGATCGAGCCGCTCGCGTTCTTGCCGATCATCTTCGCCGGCCTGATCGGTGCGATCACCTGGAACATGCTGACCTGGCTGCTGGGTCTGCCCTCCAGCTCCTCGCACGCCCTGTTCGGCGGGTTGATCGGGGCGACGCTCGTCGGCGCGAGCGCGGCGGCCATCGATTTCGGCATGGTGCTGAGCAAGGTCGTCCTGCCGGCATTGATCGCCCCGTTCACGGCCGGTGTCATCGCCTTCCTGGCGACGCGGCTCGCCTACGCGATGACGCGTCGCTACGACAACAAGCCCGACGGTCGCGACGGGTTCCGCTGGGGCCAGATCTTCACCTCCTCCCTCGTCGCCCTCGCCCACGGCACGAACGATGCGCAGAAGACGATGGGAGTCATCACCCTCGCGCTGATCATGGCGGGCTGGCAGAGCGGTGCCCATGCCGACCCGCAGCTGTGGGTGATCCTGGCCTGTGCGTTCACGATCGCGCTCGGCACCTACATGGGCGGCTGGCGCATCATCCGTACGCTCGGCAAGGGGCTCACCGACGTGAAGCCCGCACAGGGCTTCTCCGCCGAGACGTCCACGGCGGCGACCATCCTCGCCTCCAGCGCGCTCGGCTTCGCACTGTCGACCACGCAGGTCGCCTCGGGTTCGGTGATCGGCTCCGGACTCGGTCGGCGCGGCTCGAAGGTGCGCTGGCGCACCGTCGGGCGCATCGCCGTGGGGTGGGTGCTGACGCTGCCCGCCTCGGCCGCCGTCGGCGCCTTCGCGGCTCTGCTGGTCGTCTGGTTCGGAAGTGCCGGCATCGTCGTCGACGCGGTGCTCGCCGTCGCGATCATCGTGGGTCTGTTCCTGCGCTCGCGCCGCAATCACGTCGACTCGTCCAACGCGATGAGCGAGGTCGCCGATTCGGGTCTCGCCGTCAAGGTCAAGCGCAACCCGCCGCCCACGCGTCGCCAGCGCGCCATCCTGCGCGCGGAGCGCGCGCAGGAGAAGGCGGAGCGCGCCAAGGAGCGAGCGAAGAACACGGCGCCCCGCGGAAAGAAGCCCTCGGCTACGAAGCCCTCGGCCACGAAGCCTCCCGCCGAGAAGTCCGGTGCTGAGAAGACGGGGGAGCGCTGATGGGTATCAGCATCGACTGGTTGGCCTTCGTCCAGGTCTTCGCCGCCGCCTTGATCGGTGCGCTGCTCGTCGTCGGCTTCTATGCGGGCGGTCTTCGGCTGCTGGTACGTGGCGGACGGGCGCCCATCGTCGCTCCTGCGGAGTTCACCGACGCGATCACCGTGATCAGCGAGAAGGAGGCGCGTCGTGCGGCCAAAGCCGCCGCGAAGGCGGCGAAGAAGAGCCCTCTGACCGACGGGCAGAAGCGTCTGGCGCTGATCGGTGCCTACCTGTCGTTCGCACTGTGCGGCGTCGCGGTTCTCGCTGGGCTCGCCCTGATCGTCCTGCACTGATCCACCGGCATCGCGATCGCGGGCGCCTCACGCCCGGAACTGTGGGAGGGTCCGCGCCGCGTCGTCGGCGGCGCCTAGGCTGAGCTCATGGCCCCCGACTCGTTCTCGTTCGGCATCCATCCACCCGCCCAGCGCGTGATCGTCCATCTCAGCGATACGCATCTGCTCGCCGGGAACCGGCCCCTCGGTGGCCGATACGATACCGCCGCCAATCTCATCGCGACATTGGCGGCAGTCGAGCGCACCGGCGTCACGGCCGACGCCATCGTGTTCACGGGCGACCTGACCGATCTGGGTGAGCCGGACGCCTACGCCGCCCTGCGCGCCGAGGTCGAGCCCGTCGCTGCGCGGCTGGGCGCGCCCATCGTGTGGGTCGCGGGCAATCACGACGAGCGCCCCGCGTTGCGTGCGGGACTTCTCGACGAGGCGCCGAGTCTCGAACCCGTCACCGGTGTGTGGGACCTCGGCGGACTGCGCCTGATCGCTCTCGATTCCTCCGTGCCGGGGTGGCATCACGGCGACCTGGATGCCGCACAGCTGGACTGGCTCCGCGGCATCCTCGCCGAACCGGCGCCGCTGGGCACCGTGCTGGCTCTGCATCATCCGCCGCTGCCGAGTCACATCCCTTTCTTCGACATCCTCGAACTCCGTCATCAGAGCGAGTTCGCGGCGGCGCTCGCCGGCAGCGACGTCCGCGCCATCCTCGCCGGACACCTCCACTACGCCACGGCGGGCACCTTCGCCGGCATCCCGGTCAGCGTCGCATCGGCGACCTGTTACACGATGAACCTCCAGCGTCCGCCGCAGGAGGTCAACGGCATGGACGGCGGACAGTCCTTCCATCTCGTGCACGTCTACGACGACACCATCACGCACAGCGTCGTCCCGGTCGGTGAGGCCGAGACGGCCGAGGTCTTCAGCGAGGAATGGACACGGGCGATGGCCGCACTCGACCCGGAGGAGCGGCTCGAGGCCTTCTCCCGAAAGCGCTGAGATGGCGAGGTGTCCCGGGCGCGGCAGATGCGCTCATGCGGCTTGACTTCGAGTGCACTCGAAGTTCTACCGTGGGGACATGACCCTGCTCCCCGTCCCCGCGCGCGAGGGCGTCTCGATCGCCGAGGCCGCCGCCGCCACCGACGTCTCGACGCACACCCTGCGCTACTACGAGCGCGAGGGGCTCATGCTGACGCCGATCGACCGCGCCTCCTACTCGCACCGCCGCTACTCGGATGCCGACATCTCCTGGGTGCGCTTCCTGACGCGGCTGCGCCTCACGGGCATGCCGATCGCCGGCATCCGCGCGTACACCGAACTCGTGCGCAGCGGCGAGTCGACCATCGCCCAACGGCGGGAGCTGCTGGTCGCGCATCGTGAACGCGTGCGCGCACAGCTCGACGAGATCACCGCGAGCCTGCGGGCCATCGACCACAAGATCGACATCTATGACAAGGAGATCGCACACTCATGAAGACCACCACTCTGGGAAGCGCCACCCCCATCGAGGTCAGCCGCCTCGGTCTCGGCCTGATGGGAATCAGCGCCTTCTACACCGGCGCCGGACAGGACGATGCGGACGGTGCACGCACCATCCTCGGGGCCCTGGATCGCGGCGTCACCTTCCTCGACACGGCGGAGATGTACGGTCCGTACACGAATGAGGAACTGCTGGGCACGACGCTCGCCGACGCCGGACGCCGCGACGAGGTCGTCATCGCCACGAAGTTCGGCACGGTTCGCCACACCGCGGGCGGTGAGCGCGGATTGGACGGAACTGCGGCCAACGTGCGCCTGGCCGTCGAGGGGTCGCTGCAGCGTCTGCGCACCGACCGCATCGACATCTACTATCAGCACCGGATGGATCCGGCGACCCCCATCGAAGAGACCGTCGGCGCGCTGGCCGAACTGATCGCCGAGGGCAAGATCCGCGGCTACGGACTGTCGGAGGCGTCGGTCGCGACGATCCGTCGTGCGCACGCGGTTCATCCCGTCACCGCGGTGCAGACGGAGTACTCGCTCTGGACCCGTGACCCCGAGGCGGAGCTGCTTCCGACGCTGTCCGAGCTGGGCATCGGGTTCGTGCCGTACTCGCCGCTGGGCCGCGGATTCCTCACGGGCACCATCCGCTCGCTGGACGTGCTCGACGACGACGACTTCCGCAAGAGCAACCCGCGCTTCGCCGACGGCGCGCTGCAGGCGAACCTCGCGATCGTCGACGCCGTCGAGAAGGTCGCCGCGGATGCCGGCGCCACCCCCGCTCAGGTGGCGCTGGCGTGGCTGCTGGCCCAGGGGGAGCACATCGCGCCGATCCCCGGCACGCGAAAGCTCACCCGCGTCGAGGAGAACATCGCAGCGGTCGACCTGGTGCTGACGCAGGACCAGCTGGCCGCGCTGGCCGCCGTCGGCTCTCCGGTCGGCGACCGCTACGCCGACATGTCGACCGTCAACCGCTGACCGTCGGGGTGCCCTTCGTCGCGGCCTCGGCCTCGGCGGAGGGCACCCGTCTGTGCGGTGTACGCCGTGTACACCGGATGCGCGTCGTCGTCGCGGGTAGGCTCGACCGCGACCACCCGAGGCGACGACCCAAAAGGACTGCACTCATGGCACCTGCCGCAACGACGCGCACCGAGACCGACTCCCTGGGATCGATGGAGATCCCCGCCGATGCCTACTGGGGCATCCACACCGCACGGGCGCTCGAGAACTTCCCGATCTCCATGCGCCCGATCTCCGTGTACAAGGACCTCGTGACCGCGCTCGCGATGGTCAAACAGGCTTCCGCCCGCGCGAACCTCGAGATCGGAGTGCTCGACGCCGAACGCGCCGATCTGATCGACCGCGCCGCCCAGCGGGTGATCGACGGAGAGTTCCACGACCAGTTCGTCGTCGGCGTGGTGCAGGGCGGTGCCGGCACCTCGACCAACATGAACGCGAACGAGGTCATCACCAACATCGCCCTCGAACTCGCCGGCCGTCCGAAGGGCGACTACGCCTATCTCTCGCCGATCGATCACACCAACCGCTCGCAGTCGACCAATGACGTCTACCCGACCGCGGTGAAGGTGGGGCTCAGTCTCGATCTGAAGACCCTCCTGGAGGAGCTGGACCTCCTGCGCCAATCGTTCCTCGCGAAGGCGGTCGAGTTCCACGACATCCTCAAGATCGGTCGCACCCAGCTGCAGGATGCCGTGCCCATGACCCTGGGCCAGGAGTTCCACGGGTTCGCGACGACCCTCGGCTACGACCACCAACGCCTGACCGAGAACGCGTACCTGCTGTTCGAGATCAACATGGGCGCCACGGCGATCGGCACCGGCATCACGACCCACCCCGGTTATGCGCCCGCCGTCCTACGCCACCTGCGGGAGATCACGGGCCTCGACCTGGCGACCGCCGACGATCTGGTCGAAGCCACGAGCGACACGGGGTCGTTCATGTCGTTCTCCTCGACCCTCAAGCGCAACGCGATCAAGCTCTCGAAGATCGCGAACGACCTGCGCCTGCTCTCCAGCGGTCCGCAAGCGGGCCTGGGGGAGATCAACCTGCCCGCGCGTCAGGCCGGATCGAGCATCATGCCCGGCAAGGTGAACCCGGTGATCCCCGAGGTCGTCAACCAGGTGGCGTTCTCCGTTGCCGGCGCCGACCTCACCGTCACGATGGCCGTCGAGGGCGGGCAGCTGCAGCTGAACGCGTTCGAGCCGATCATCGCCCACTCGATCTTCCAATCGATCACCTGGATGCGCCGCGCCATGCGCACCTTCCGGATCAACTGCGTCGACGGCATCACCGCGAACCGTGAGCGTCTGGGGGCGATGGTGGGCTCATCTGTCGGAGTGGTCACCGCGCTCACGCCGTTCATCGGCTACGCCGCCTCGGCAGCGCTCGCCAAGACCGCGCTGCTGACCCATCGCAACGTCGGCGACCTCGTCGTCGAGGCGGGGCTCATGACCCGCGACGAGGTCGACAAGCAGCTCTCTCCGGCGCGGCTGTCGGGCCTGGAGGCGATCACGCAGGCCATTCCCGTCGTACAGCCCGCCGAGAACCTCGTCGAGAGCTGACGAACCCTTTGCGCGAGACGCACGCGGGCCGATAGCGTCACTGTCAGCAACGCGCCGCACCGGCCGACCGAGGAGAGACGCATGACCGACCCCACTCAGCCCCCCGTGAATCCGCAGACGCCGCCGGCGGCACCGCCGGTCGCACCGCCGGCGTATCAGCAGGCCGGTTACCCGTCCGCTCCCGCCTACAACGGCGGCCCGGCGGCCTCCGGCTCCGTTCCCGGGCGCACGCTCGGCATCGTCGCCCTCGTTCTGGCCATCGTGCCGGTGGGGCTGCAGCTGATCGGTCTCATCCTCGGCATCGTCGCCCTGGTGCAGTCCAAGAAGGCGGGCGCGAAGAACGGCATGGCGGTCGCCGCCATCATCGTCAGCTCGGTGCTGATCGTCCTCGGCATCATCGTCGGCATCATCATCGCCGTCGCGCTCGCCAACACGGCTGGTGACCTGATCCAGTTCTGCGCGAACAACCCGAGCGGCATCTACGAGCTCAACGGCAAGACCATCACCTGCAACGGCGGCTGAGCCGCCTGAAGACGACGCCCCGGCGTCCGCGCGTGCGGATCGCCGGGGCGTCGTGCGTGTCAGTCCAGAATGCGGCAGTGAGTGGTGAGCTCGCCGATGCCGTCGATTCCCACTGTCACGATCGAGCGATCGCGCAGGAAGATCTGCGGATCGCGAGAATACCCCGCCCCTCCCGGGCTGCCGGTCGAGATCAGGGTGCCGGGCAGCAGCGTCGCCGACTGCGACAGATGCGCGATCAGCGTTGCCACCGAGCGGATCATCTGTCCCGTCGAGGCGTCCTGCACGGTCTGACCGTCGACGACCGCCCAGATGTGCAGGTTCTGCGGATCGGCGATCTCGTCGGCGGTGACGACGAAGGGGCCGTTCGGGGTGAAGCCGTCGAACGACTTGCAGCGTGACCACTGCGCTTCCGAGAACTGGATGTCGCGCGCGGTGATGTCATTGACCACCGTGTACCCCCAGACATGGGCCAGCGCGTCCTCCGCGGCGACGTCCTTGGCGGGCGTACCGATCACGACCCCGAGTTCCGATTCGTAGTCGACCGACTCGCTGAGCGATCGCGGCCACGAGGTCGTGGCGTCGTGTCCGGACAGCGAGTTCGGCCAGAGCACGAACACCGTCGGAGCGGTGTCGGCCTTGAGGCCGAGCTCGCTGGAGTGTGCCGCGTAGTTCAAACCGACGGCCAGGACGATGGGCGGCGCGTCGACCGCGGGGCCGAATGTCAGGCCGTCCAGAGGGATGCCGTCGACATCGCGGGCAGCCTCGCGCACGCGAGCGAGGAGCTCGTCGCCCCCCTCGATCAGGGCCTGCAGCGTGCGCGGAGCCGCGTCGAACAGGTCCGCCACGGGGGCGATCCGTCCGGGTGCGACCACGACGACCAGCTGCGGATCGTCCGTTTCGGGCAGGAGGACGTGGGCGAAACGCATCCCTCCAGGGTAGTGCGGGGCGATGAACTCCGCAGGTTTTGGTGATTTCGGTCACCGCGCATCTGCCGTACAGATTCTGCCCACACACAGACTCAGCGCCCGGTGCCGCGGCGATGCCTGCGTGTCTCCCGGGCGCTGAGTTGGCCTGCATTCATTGTGTTCCGAGCTCTCGGAGGGTGTCAAGAGGGTGCCCGGCCCATCCGCGCATGCTTGGATGGAGGTATGACCGAAGAGCGCACCAAGCCCGAGTTCGACGCCCCCGCAGGACCTGCTCCCGCCGACCTCGTCATCCGCGACATCATCGTGGGTGACGGCGACGAGGCGAAGCCCGGCGACAACGTCACCGTGCACTACGCCGGCGTCGAGTACGAGTCCGGTGAGGAGTTCGACTCCTCGTGGAGTCGCGGCGAGTCGATCCAGTTCCCGCTGCGGGGACTGATCCAGGGATGGCAGGACGGCATTCCCGGCATGAAGGTGGGCGGACGTCGCGAGCTGATCATCCCGCCGCACCTGGGCTACGGCCCCGCCGGTGGTCACTTCCTCGGTGGCAAGACGCTGATCTTCATCATCGATCTGCTCAAGGTCGGCTGATC
>NZ_BADB01000068.1:0-1360 GCF_000333415.1 Microbacterium sp. B24
ATTGAGCTCGGTCCCGGGGATCCTCTAGAGTCGGGTGAGAATCCGCCGGACGGCCCGATCGAGGTCTCCTTCCGACAGGAGGCCGGCATCGATCGCCGCCAGCGCCCCGTCGAAGAAGCCCGGTGTGGTCATGACCATGTCGTTGCCGGCGCGAATGGCCGCCGCGGCGGCGTGCGCGTAGTCGGGCTGTATCTTCTGCTCCCACACCATGCGGCCGACGTTGTCCCAGTCGGTGATGAGTGTGCCCGTGTAGCCCCACTCGCCACGCAGCACGTCGTCCAGCAGCCAGTCGTTGACGGTGATCGGAACCCCGTCGGTGGTCTGGTAGCCGAGCATGAACGTCGCGCAGCCCTCGCGTGCGACGCGTTCGAACGGAGGGAGGAACCACGAGCGGAGCTTGCGGCGCGAGATGTCGGCTTCGCTCGCATCGCGCCCGCCCTGCGTCTCGGAGTAGCCGGCGAAGTGCTTCGCGGTCGCGAGGATCGCGGTCTCGTCGCGCAGTCCGCGTCCTTGGTAGCCACGGACCATGGCGCTGGCGAGCTCGCCGATCAGGAACGGGTCTTCACCGAAGGTCTCGCCCACCCGCCCCCAGCGCAGATCGCGTGCGATGCAGAGCACCGGTGAGAAGGTCCAATGGATGCCGGTCGCCGCCACCTCCGTCGCCGTCGCGCGGGCGACGCGCTCGAGCAGGTCGGGGTCCCACGTCGCGGCCATGCCCAGCTGCGTCGGGTAGATGGTGGCGCCCTCCCAGAACGAGTGGCCGTGGATGCAGTCCTCGGCGACGATCAGGGGGATGCGAAGACGCGTCTGGGCGGTCAACTCCGCGGCGCGCAGGACCTTCTCGGGATAGGTGTGCAGGATCGAGCCGGCATGGCGCTCGAGGATGATGTGGTCCAGATCCTTGGGGGAGTCGCAATGCATTATCTAGCAGACGTTTTCGGTGGCGGTCATCCGGCCGAAGAGGTGGGCGACCGGGTGCGATAGCGCAAGGGACGCGTTCAGGTAGGTGGAGGTGTCGCGGTTGATGAGGCTCATTGGGCATCGTTGGTCATTGGCGCTGCTGTAGTTGGTGTATCCGTGCGGACTGAGGTCAGGGCGCTGGTTGCATTCAGCCCTTTGTTCCTGAGCGGGTGAGCACGCTGTCCGGCGGAGGGCAGTCGAGGAGTTGAGGTAATGGTCGATGCCTAAATTGATCAGAGGGAGGGCGACTCCCAGTAGGGGGAGGCACAGACCGAGCCGGCAGGTACGCGCCACCAGTACGTGAGGGAAGCGTCCGAGGTGTGCTGGGCCGCAGAACAGGACTCGTCACGCATCTGAGATTCAGACACAGGGATCACTCCGATGAAGGCCAGGGTTGTCA
>NZ_BADB01000067.1:0-943 GCF_000333415.1 Microbacterium sp. B24
GAGCTCGGTCCCGGGGATCCTCTAGAGTCATCGCGGCTCGCTTGAGCGTCAGCTTGTCGAGTTCAGGCGTCGTCACGCCGTGCGTGCGATCCCATGCTCCAGTGCTGAGGAAGGCGACATCCACGGCGAGCGCGGCGAGCGTCGCAGCCGCCAGCGGCCCGGTGGAGGAGCCGCTGGCGGCATCCACGAGGCCCCCGGTGTGAATGGTCTGGATCGAGGGATACCCGCGCAGCGTCGCGATCGCGAAGAAGTCATTGGTGACGACGGTGATCTCCTGCCGCCGCGCGAGGAACGGCACGAGCGCTTCGCAGGTGGTTCCTGCGTCGAGGAAGACGACACTGTCATCGCTCACGAGGTCGACGGCCGCGGCAGCGATGGCCTGCTTGCGCGGCAGCTCGAGCATCGCGCGCGAGGCGCGTTCGCGAGGAGGTTCGACCCCGGCGCGCTCCGTCAGGCGCACTCCCCCCTGGACGGAGACGACGCGTCCCTCCGCCTCCAGGGCGGCGATGTCGCGACGCACGGTCATGTGCGAGACACCGAGGTGATCGGCGAGGTGTCGGATGCCGAGCGCTCCCGCTCCTCGCAGCAAGCGCAGCAACTCCCGCTGACGCTGTTCCGGGATGAGAGGCGGATCGTTGGCCATGAGGTCCGAGTCTAGTTCCCACACCACGATCATCGTTCGAATTTGTGACTCGATGTTAATTTCTGTGCTAGCGTGTGCATCGATGTTACGCAAACATGAGGTTCTTCAGGCCATCTCCGACACCGGCGCGCTGCTGATCATCCGACTGGACTCTGCAGACGAGGCACTGTCGGCCGCCCGCGCGGCGGTCGCGGGGGGGATCCGCGCCCTCGAGGTCACACTCTCCGTCCCGGACGCGTTCGGGGTCATCCGCACGTTGGCCGCCGAGTTCGCCGAGCAGGGCGTCGCGGTCGGAGCCGG
>NZ_BADB01000066.1:0-1830 GCF_000333415.1 Microbacterium sp. B24
CCGCCCGCAGGGCCGCATCAAACCCGCGTGGCGACGGGTCGGGACGGATGAACGCCTCAGCGCGCGCGACGAGCGCGGATGGGCCGCACCGCCATCTGCGCGGCGATGAAGGTGAGGAAGCACGCGAAGAGGATGTNGGCGACCAGGGGCGACAGCAGCGTGGCAATCCAGGCGCCGAGAGCCGTCGTGGTGCACGCCGCGACGCCGACGAGCGCGGCGGCGACCAGGTCGACGTTGCGGCGCTTGACGTTGCCCACGGTGCCCGAGATGGCGGTCGGGATCATCATGAGCAGCGAGGTTCCCTTCGCGATGAGGTCGCTCGTACCGAAGAGGAAGATGAGCGCGGGAACGACGATGACCCCGCCGCCGACACCCAGCAACCCCGCCATCACGCCCGTGAACAGCCCCAGCACCGCCAAGCCGATGCCGGATGCGACCGTGAGCTCGAGTGCGGCATCGCGCGAGGGGACGACGATGAACAGCATCACGATCACGATGACGAGGAAGCCCACGAACCCCCAGCGCAGCGTGTTCTGCGGGATGCGTGCCAGCAGCCAGGAACCGATCTGCGCGCCGACGACGGCGCCGGCGGCGAGAATGAGCGCCGGGATCCACGCGACGGACCCGTGAAGGGCGTAGGAGACGACACCGACGGATGCCGTGGGCACGATGGCCGCGAGCGACGTGCCCGCGGCCAGCCGCTGGTCGAAGCGCAGCAGGAGCACCAGCATCGGCACGATGACCGTGCCGCCGCCGACGCCGAACAGCCCCGACAGCAGTCCGGCAGCAAGCCCGACCCCGATGCAAGCCAACACGAAGCGGATGTCGCGGCGCCGGGCGGGCGTCGCGGCTGCAGCCGCGCTCACGCGTCGGTCCCGGTGCCGACCTCGGCGGCAGGGTCGTCGGCGCCGGCGGCGGCCTGCTCGAACTGCGAGCGGTAGAGACGCCAGTAGGCGCCTTCCGCGGCGATCAACTCGTCGTGGCTGCCCTTCTCGACGATGTCGCCGTGCTCCATCACGAGGATGAGGTCGGCGTCGCGAATGGTCGACAGGCGGTGGGCGATCACGAAGGACGTGCGTCCTTCGCGCAACGCCGACATCGCGTGCTGCAGCAGCAGCTCGGTGCGGGTGTCGACCGAGCTCGTCGCCTCATCCAGGATGAGCACGCTCGGCTCGGCGACGAACGCACGCGCGATCGTGATGAGCTGCTTCTCCCCCGCCGAGACGTTGGCGGCGTCCTCGTCGAGCACGGTGTCGTACCCGTCGGGAAGGGAGTGGACGAAGCGGTCGACCCGGGTCGCGACGGCGGCTTCGACGATCTCGAGGTCGGAGGCCTGCTCGTTGCCGTACCGGATGTTCTCGCGGATCGTTCCGGCGAACAGCCACGGATCCTGGAGCACCATGCCGGTGCGCGAACGCACATCGTCGCGGGTGAGCTCGGAGATGTCCTGTCCGTCGAGCAGGATGCGGCCCCCGTCGAGCTCGTAGAAGCGCATCAGCAGGTTCACCAGCGTCGTCTTACCGGCTCCGGTCGGGCCGACGATCGCCACGGTCTGGCCCGGTTCGACGCGGAAGGACAGGTCGCGGATGAGGGGCTTGTCGGGGCTGTACGAGAACGCGACGTTCTGGAACTCGATCACGCCGCGTCCCTCGCGCAGGGCGGGCGCGTCGGCGGCATCGGGCTCCTGCTCGTCCTGGTCGAGGAGTTCGAAGACGCGCTCAGCCGAGGCCGTTCCGGACTGCACGACGGCGGCCATGCCGCCGAGCTCCGACAGCGGCTGGGTGAACTGCTGCGAGTACTGGATGAACGCCTGCACGTCACCGAGCCGCA
>NZ_BADB01000065.1:0-12202 GCF_000333415.1 Microbacterium sp. B24
CCCCCAAGCCGATGTTCGCCTTCGCGGCGGGCGCCTGGTCGCTCGTGTCGATGGTGACCGCCGCGGCCAACTCGTTCGGCGTCCTCTACGCCCTGCGAGTGGCCCTCGGTATCGCCGAGTCGCCCTTCTTCACATCCGCCCTGAAGGTGAACGAGCGCTGGTTCAACAAGCGTGAGCGCGCCCTACCCGTCGCTCTCGTGAACACCGGCTCACAGATCGCCAACGCGATCGCTCCCCCGCTGCTGACGTTCCTGCTGCTCACCATGAGCTGGCGCGGGATGTTCATCATCGTGGGCGCGCTCGGCATCGTCGTCGCCCTCGTCTGGCTGCGGATCTACCGCGACCCGACACTGCGCGAGCAGGCGATGATCAAGGGCGCTGAGGCTGAGGAGGCGATCGCATCCACGGAACCCAAGGTCGGCTGGGGCGGTCTGCTCCGCCAGAGCAACACATGGTTCATGGTGCTCGGTGCGTTCGGGATCTTCTACACGGTGTGGGTCTACCTCACGTGGCTGCCGAGCTACCTGCAGACGGCCCGCGGCTTCAGCCTCAGCCAGAGCGGATGGCTCGCCTCCCTGCCCTTCCTGTGCGGCATCATCGGCGTCGTCTTCGGCGGATGGCTGTCCAACCGCCTCGTCAGCCGTGGCACGAACACCGTCCGCGCGCGCAAGATCCCCATCGTCGGCGGCGCCGTACTGGCCGCGGCCGCGGTGCTTCCCGTGGCTTACGTCGACAACACGGCGCTCGCGATCGCTCTGCTGTCGCTCGGCTACTTCGCCTCGCAGGTGCCGATCGGATGCCTGTGGACGCTGGCATCCGACGTCGCCCCGTCCAACCAGGTCGCCTCGCTCGGCGCGATCCAGAACTTCGGCGGCTTCGTCGGGGCGGCCGTCGCGCCGGTCGTGACCGGTGCGATCCTGACCGCGACGGGGGGCAACTACACGCTCGTCTTCCTCATCGGCGGAGTGCTGTTGCTGGTCGGGGCGCTGTCGTACGGTCTGTTCGTGAAGGACCGCTCGGGCCACACCGCCTGAGCCCGCGGCGAGGGGCGGCGACGCCCCTCGCCACCTCCAGGAGCGTCACATGACTTCGCATCTCTTCTTCGTCATCGGCCCGGCCGGCAGCGGCAAGTCGACCGTCAGCACCCTCATCGCGCGCCATCTCGGAGCCGCATATCTCGACAAGGACAGCGTTGCGACGTTGTTCACCGAGGCACTGCTCACCGCTCACGGCAGCGATCCGCACGAACGCGACAACAACGAGTACTACCAGCACGTCGTGATGGACCTGGAGTACCAGACGCTCCTCCGCCTCGCCGGCGACAACCTGCGCGTCGGCACGCCCGTCGTGCTCGACGCGCCGTTCGTGCGCTATTTCCCACAGGAGGACTTCCTCGAGAAAGCCGCCGCCGATCACGGCTGGCCCTCCGACATCCGCATCACCGTGGTCCACGTGACCGTCGACGGTGAGCGCGTGCGCGACCGCGTCGCCGGCCGCGGCTACGAGCGCGACGGGTGGAAGCTGGCCCACTGGGACGAATTCTGGGCGACCGCGCAGGCCTCCGAATGCCGCTGGCGCGGCGCGCATCACGCTCTCTACGACAACGGCGCCGACGGACGCGACGACGCGGCGGTGCGCTCCGCGATCGCCGCTCTCGTCTGAGCGGCGAGCCACGCGGCGCCCCGCAGCGCGGCATCGGTGCCCGCGCGCGCGATCTCGATCCGCACCTCGGCGAAGGGCGGGCGCAGGCACGCCCGCAGCCCCTCGGTGAGGGGCTCGACAAGCGCCGCTCCCAGTTCGGAGACGCCGCCGCCGAGCAGCACCGTTCCCGGGTCGACAGTGGCGATCACCGGAGCGAGCGACGCGCCCAGCTCGTCGGCGGCCGCCGCGATCACGTCAGCGGCCACTCTGTCGCCCTCCCTCGCGCGTCGAGCGACCTCTCGCAGAGGCACCACGCTGCCCGTACGCTCCGCAAAGGAGCGCTCGATACCCGGTCCGCTCGCGAAGGCCTCGATGTGGTCTCGACCGCCGCACGAGCACACCCGCCCGCGCATCGTGGCTGCGCGCAGATGCCCGATCGATCCCGGCATCCCGGATGCGCCGCGCAGGAGCGCACCCTCGGACACGACGGCTCCTTCGATGCCCGTCCCCCACGGGAACAAAGAGGAACCGTTCGCCGTTCGAAATCGAGGGCGACCTTCCCCGAGCGCCGCTGGCGTGGACGTCGTTGACGACGATGACCGGGATGCCGAGTCGCGCCACGAGTCCTGCGGCCACCGGGGTGCCGCGCCAGCCGGCGAGATGATCCGTGGCGTGCGTGACGGCGCCGTCCTCATCGAAGGCCCCTGCACTGCCGACGCCGACCGCCGCGACCGGACCGGCGGCACCGACCACCTCGCGCACGAGCGCTGCCGCCGCATCGAGGATGGCTGCGGCGCCCTGCGCTGCCGGAGTGGGCCGCTGGATACGGTGGCTGATCTGCCCGGACGCGTCCACGAGGGCTGCCGCCGTCTTGGTGCCACCGATGTCGACGGCGACGACGGAAGGTGAGGTGCTCTGCTCCCGGACGCTCATCGCGCGCCCGGAGTCACAGCGACGAAGCGGCGCGTGATGGCGATGGGGTCGGTGATCGCTCCCCCCACGACGACGGCGTGGGCGCCGACCTCGAAGGCCGCTGCCACGTCGGTGGGCGCCTGGAAGCGGCCCTCCGCGAGCACGCGAACGCCGCGCGCCGCGAGTCTCGCGACGAGGTCGAGGTCGGGCCCGCTGTGCTGTGGCGAGTAGGGGGTGTAGCCCGACAGCGTCGTGCCGACGAAGGTGGCCCCGGCATCCCACGCGGCCATCCCCTCATCGAACGTCGACACGTCCGCCATCACCGCGACGCCCGCGTGCGTGATCGCACTGCGCACGCGCGCCGCGACGTCCGCGACGACTTCGAGGGTGGCATCCACTGCGACGATGTCGGCTCCGGCATCCACGAGCGCGACGACCTGCTCATCGGTCTGCGTGATCACGTTCCGGCGCACCCCCATCCGCTTGTCGAGCCCGATGATCGGGACGTGCGTCGACTCTCGCACAGCAGCGATGTCGTGCACGCCGTTGACGCGCAGCGCGGCAGCGCCCCCGCGCAGCGCACTGGCAGCCAGCCGCGCGATCGTCGGCGTATGACGCAGCGGGGATCCGTTCGATGCCTGACACGAGACGATCAGGCGTCCGGCGACCGCGACGACGGCGTCTTCACTTGAGCGCACCGGCACCGACACCTCCTACGAAGTAGCGCTGGAAGACGACGAACAGCACCAGCGCAGGAAGGGTGAACAGAACGGATGCCGCCATCAGCGGGCCCCACTCCAGGTTCCGCTCCCCGAAGAACGAGTACAGACCGATGGACAGTGTGTACTTGCTCGCATCATTGAGATAGATGAGCGGATTGAGGAAGTCGGTCCATGCCCACACGAACTGGAAGATCGCGGCGGTGATGAGGGCCGGGCGTGCCTGCGGGAGAACGATCGACCAGTAGATCCGCAGCTCGGAGGCCCCGTCGATCCGGGCAGCCTGCAGCAGCTCGTTGGGTACGGAGGTCAGGAACTGCCGCAGCATGAAGATGAGAAACGGCGTGCCGAAGAAGGCCGGCGCGACCAGCGGGATGATGCTGTTGGTCGCCCCGAGGCCGTTCCACATCAAGAACAGCGGGATCATCGTGACCTGCGGCGGCAGCATCATCGTCGCCATGACGATCACGAGCAGGGGCCGCTGACCGCGCCACCCGATCTTCGACAGCGAGTAGGCCACGAGCGGCGAGGCGATGAGCATGCCCAGCACGGACAGACCCGCGATGACGACCGTGTTCAGCAGGTACTGCCAGAACGGGATCTCGTCGAACACCGCGACGAAGTTCTGCAGCGTCCATTCGGTGGGCCACAGCGACGGGGGTGCGCTGAAAATGTCGTCGGGCAGCTTGAACGCAGTGCTCAGCATCGACAGGAACGGGAAGACGAACGCCAGCGCAAGCAGCCAGACCGCGAGGTAGCGGGCGGTGGTGCGCGCGGCGCGGCGCCGCGCCGCGCGCGGACGGGCGCCGCCGATCGGCCGCGGGTCAGTCGCGGTCAGAGCCATAGTGGACCCATTTCTTCGAGGACCACAGCAGCAGGAGCGTGATCGCGAGAGTGAGCAGGAACAGCACCCAGGCCATGGCCGATGCGTAGCCCATCTTCAGGAAGACGAAGGCGTTCTGGTACAGGTACATCGCGTAGCTGATCATCGATTGGCCCGGTCCCCCGCTCGCCTCGTTGAGCCGCGTCTGGGTGAGCAGATACGGCTGCGTGAAGATCTGGAGGTAGGCGATCACGGTCACGATGACCTGGAAGAGCGTGACCGGCGAGATGGTCGGCCATGTGATGTAGCGGAACCGGGCGAACCAGCCGGCGCCGTCGAGTTCGGCGGCCTCGTAGAGCTCGGCAGGGACGTCCTTGATCGCGGCGAGGTAGATGATCATGGTGCCGCCGATCGTCCACAGACACATCAACACGATCGCCGGCTTGCCCCACTGGGGCTGTTCGAGCCACTCCGGCTGCGGCAGGTGCAGCAGGCCGAGGAAGTAGTTGACGAACCCGTACTGGGTGTTCAGCAGCCATCGCCACAGGTACCCGCCGACCACGATCGGCACGATCGTGGGCAGATAGACGAGGGCGCGGTACAGCGGTTGACCGCGCACCGGAAGGTTCAGCAGGTGGGCACCGGCGATGGAGATGAGGATCGTGAGCGGCACGCCGAGGACCGTGAGGAACAGCGTGTTGGCCAACGCCTTCCAGAAGGTGTCGTCCCGCATCATCTGGGCGTAGTTGTCCAGCCCGACCCACGAGGGCGGCTGGAAGAGGTTGAAGTCGGTGAAGCTGTACACCGCCGAGGCCAGCACCGGCCACACGATGAACACAGCGGCGCCGATGAGGAACGGCGACGCGAACGCCAGACCCAGAAGGGTCTGGCGTCGCGCGCCGCGGGGGGCGGTCGGTGCCATCAGTACGAGGAGACCTTGCCGGCGACGGACGCCAGCGCCTTGTCAGGGCTGGTGACGCCGCGGACGATGTCGTCGAAGGCGGTCGCCAGGTCGGTGGAGTACTGAGCGCTGTAGGGCTGGCTCGCGAGCGACTTCGCGTTGGGGCTCGCGAGCGCCTTCAGCCAGGAGTCGAAGTGGGGGATCTCGGCGTAGGCGGGGTCGTCCAGCAGCGCCGTCTTGGAGGGCAGGTTGCCGAGCGCGAGCGTGAAGTCGACCATCGGCTTGTCCTGCACCATGTACGCGAGGAACTTCGCCGCCTCGGCCTTGTGCTTCGAGTTGCTCGGGATGAACAGCGTGCTCGTCGTCACCTGCGTCGTACCGGCGAGCGCGGGGGTGGCCGCCGGGATGTCGATCACGCCCCAGTTGAGGTTCGGAGCGACCTTGGGGATGTTGACCGCCTGCCATTCGCCGTCGACGACCATCGCCTGCTTGCCCGTGTAGAAGGGGTCCTGCGCGGACATGTACTGACCGAGACCCGACGCGAAGGTCGCGATCTTGTCGGCACCGAACGTGTCGGTCAGCGTCCTCGTGTACCAGTCGAGCGCTGCCACGTTCTGGGGGTCGTCGGGGGTGGGGGTCTTGCCGTCGGCGCCGTCCCAGGTGCCGCCGAAGGCGTAGCCGAGGGTCGTGAACAGAGTGGATGCCGAAGGGTTGCCGAGCCCGATCTGCGTGATCGCCCCGCTGCCGTCGACGACGGTCAGCTTCTTCACGGCATCCGCGAGTTCGTCCATCGTCGTCGGGGGCTTCACGCCCGCCTTGTCGAGGAGGTCCTTGTTGTACATGAGCTGCTGGGTGTGCACCGCGATGGGGAGCGCGTAGATCTTGCCGTCGAAGGTCATCTGCTCCATGGATGCCGGTGCGAACGCGGACGTGTCGACCTTCTCGGCCGCGAGGTAGTCGTCCAGGGGCGCGAGGATCCCCTTGGAGGCCCACGAGCCCACGGTGTTGCCGAAGTTGTCGGAGATGTCGAAGCTGCCGTTGCTGGAGGACATCGAGGTGAGCTGCTTCTGGGCATCGGGGCTCGAGACACCGACGACCTTGATGTCGGACTGGCTGGCATTGAAGTCGGCGATGATCTTCTCCAGCGCCTTCGCCTCCTCGCCGCCCCACAGGTAGGAGAAGGTGATCGTGGTCGGGCCGGAGGGAGCGGCAGCCGCGCAGCCTCCCAGAGCGACGGACGCCGCGAGGACGCCGGAGAGCGCGACGGCGCGGGTGAGGACCCGCCGTCCCGTGGTGGTCAGTTCCATGGTGTTCCTTCGAGGTGCGTGGGTTCGGGTGATGAAGCTCGGTAGGAATTGGTGTACTCCATTTTTTCGAAGTGTGTCAAGAGATTCCCCAAAAGTCATGTTTCTAGCGCCTCGACACACGGTCTGATTCTGTGTAATGGTTAGATCCAATTCGCACACGGCAGCGGATGTCCCCCTGCCGAGGATCCGCGGGAGCACGATGACCGACGCGCAGCACAGCAAGTCCGAACGCTTACGACAGCACCTCGTCGAGGTGATCGGGCAAGGCCTCGAGCCCCATTCCCGTCTGCCCACCGAACGCGACCTGGCGACCGAGTTCGACGTCAGCCGGCTCACCGTCCGCCGCGCGCTCGACCGCCTGGAGCACGACGGGCTGGTCTATCGCGTGCAGGGTGCCGGCACGTTCGTCGCCGCACCTCGCATCGCCAAATCCGTGGAGCTGACCTCGTTCAGCGAGGACATGCGCGCGCGGGGACTCGAGCCGGGCTCGTCCGTGCTCGTGACCGAGACGATCCCGGCGGGAGCACGCCTGGGCGCGCGGCTTCGTATGAGCCCGTCGGAGGAGGTCTTCCACATCCGCCGCGCGCGCACGGCCGACGGGGAGCCCATGGCCCTCGAGGACTCGTACCTCAACCCGTCGTTCTTCCCCGGGCTGATCCAGAACGTCGGGAACGACTCGCTCTACCGGATCCTGGAGCAGCAGTACGGCATGCGGATCGAGTGGGCCGAGCAGAGCATCCAAGCGAGCGTCCTGGACCCCGAGCAGGCCGACATCCTGCAGGCACCGGCGTTCTCGCCCTGCTTCTTCGTGACCCGCACCAGCTTCGACGCGCAGGACCGTGCGATCGAGTACGCCGAGTCGACCTATCGCGGCGATCGCTACCACTACGAGCTCCAGATCCATCGTTCGCGCTGAGGAAGCAGGACCCACCGCATGCGAATCGCCCTCGTTCCCCTCGACGAGCGACCGGTCAACATCCAGCTGCCCCGGCAGGTCGCCGCCATCGCGGGCGTCGACCTGCTGATCCCGCCCGCAACCGCACTCCCCTCCTTCCGGGCGCCAGCCGACGTCGACGCGTTGCACGCGTGGCTTCGCGAGCTGGCCGCCGCGGAAGGCGACAGCGTGAACCGCCTGATCGTCTGCATCGACACGCTCGTACACGGCGGCATCATCCCGGCGCGCATCACGGCGGATTCGCCGCGTGTGGCGCTGGACCGGCTCGACCTTCTGCGAGAGCTGCACGAGGTTCGCGCCGCCGCCGACACCCCCGCGCTCGTCATCACCGCGGCATCCCTGGTCATGCGCGCCAGCGACTCCTTCTCGGCCGTCGAGGAACCCGAGTACTGGAGCACGTACGGCCGTACGCTGCACGCCTTCGGCGGTGCGCTCCATCGCGCGCTGGAAGCCGATCTGCTCGCGGGCGATCCTCCGCAGGTTCCTGCCCTCGCGGTCCCGCGCGCCGAGCAGAGCGATTTCGAGCGCCGCCGCCTGCGCAACCACATCATCAACCTCGCCGCGCTCGGTCTGCACGAGGAGGGCGTCATCGATGCCCTCGCGGTGACCGCCGACGACACCGCCGCCTTCTCGGCCGGGTCGGTCGAACAGGCCTGGCTGCGTCACTGGGCACGCGCCCTGCCGCGCGGCGGCGAGGTGATGATGTATCCCGGCGCCGACGAGGTGGGCGCCGTCCTCGTCGCACGCGCGCTCGTCGCCGCCGGAGGCGCCCGCCCGACGTGGCGGGTCGCCTGCGGCGAGGACGACGGCCTCACCCGCATCCCGAACTTCGAGAACGCCCCCGTGCGCGACAGCCTCGTGCGACAGATCGTCGCCGCCGGCGGCATCGTCGCCGAGGACGACGGCCGGGTCGACGCCGTGCTCGTCGCGCACGCACCCGATCCCGAGCACGGCGACTGCTTCGGCAGCGTGCCGCGCTCCGATCCGGCGGCCGTCGAGGCGACCGTGTCGGCAGTGCGCGACGCGCTCGCATCCGGTGCCATCGTGGCGCTCGCAGATGTCCGCTACAGCAACGGCAGCGATCCGGCGCTCGTGGAACGACTCGCCGCGGAGGGGCTGCTGCTGCGGCTGACCTCGTACGGCGGCTGGAACACGGCCGGCAACGCGATCGGCGGCGCCGTCGCCGCTGCGACGGCCTGGTGGGTCGGCCGCCGCGACGGCACCGCCGACCCGCGTGCCCTCCGAGAGGCGCTGCTCACCCGGATCCTCGACGACCACGCCTACCAGAGCGGCATCCGCCCGGCCCTGCACGAGAGTGTCTTCGGCGGCGCGATCGGTCCGGTCGACGACGACACCGAAGCCCGAGCCCTCCGCCGCATCGGCCAGGAGCTCCAGAACCGCCTGGACGATCTGCTCGCCGGCGACGACGCCTGGACGGTCGTCTCGGTCGCGCTGCCCTGGCATCGCAGCTTCGAGATCGACATCGCGCTGGCACCGCGCTGAGCGAACCGGACGCACTACGCTTTTGCCTGTGACCGAACGCGCTCCCCTGTCCCGCAAGCTGTCCGCCATCGCCGAGTCCGCGACCCTGAAGGTCGATGCGAAGGCGAAGGCCCTGCAGGCGGCCGGCCGCCCCGTCATCTCCTACGCGGCCGGCGAGCCCGACTTCGCGACGCCGCAGTTCATCGTGGATGCCGCCGCGCACGCCCTCCACGACCCCGCCAACTACCGCTACACGCCCGCCGCCGGCCTGCCCGTGCTGCGCGAGGCGATCGCGGCGAAGACGCTGCGCGACTCGGGCCTGGAGGTCACCGCCTCGCAGATCATCGTCACCAACGGGGGCAAGCAAGCCGTCTACCAGGCGTTCCAGGCCGTGGTGAACCCGGGCGACGAGGTGCTGCTGCCGGCGCCCTACTGGACGACCTATCCCGAGGCCATCGCGCTCGCCGACGGCATCCCCGTCGAGGTCTTCGCGGGCGCCGACCAGGACTATAAGGTCACCGTCGACCAGCTCGAGGCTGCGCGCACCGACAAGACGACGGTTCTCGTGTTCGTGTCGCCCTCGAACCCGACCGGCTCGGTCTACACGCCGGAAGAGACGAAGGCGATCGGCGAGTGGGCGCTCGCGCACGGCATCTGGGTGGTCAGCGACGAGATCTATCAGAACCTCGTCTACGAAGGGGCGCGGGCGGTGTCGATCGTCGACGCGGTGCCGGAGCTCGCCGGACAGACGATCCTCGTCAACGGGGTCGCCAAGACGTATGCGATGACGGGCTGGCGCGTGGGCTGGATGGTCGGTCCGGCCGACGCAATCAAGCTCGCCGGCAACCTCCAGTCGCACCTGAGCTCGAACGTCAACAACGTCGCGCAGCGCGCGGCGCTGGCCGCACTCACCGGGCCGCAGACCGAAGCCGAGGACATGCGTCAGGCTTTCGACCGCCGGCGCCGGCTGATCGTGTCGGAGCTCGCGAAGATCCCGGGCGTCACGGTGCCCAACCCGCTCGGCGCGTTCTACGTCTACCCGGACGTGACGGGCCTGCTCGGACGGGAGTGGAACGGCACGCGGGTCGACACCTCGCTCGAGCTCGCCGATCTCATCCTCGACCAGGCCGAGGTCGCGGTCGTTCCCGGCGAGGCGTTCGGACCGTCGGGATCCTTGCGCCTGTCCTACGCGCTCGGTGACGACCAGCTGCTGGAGGGCGTCCAGCGCCTGCAGAAGCTGTTCGGCCTCGACTGATCCGCGACCTCCGCACACTCAGACAGCACATAGCTGGACGGAGAACGATCGGACTCCATGCGCCCGTCGACATCCTCCCTCCTTGTGGCGTCGCGCAGATCGCGCCGCCGCCGCAACGCGCTGCTCGCGCCGTCTGAACGACCGGCGACCAAGCTGGTCGTCGGGCTGGCGACGATCGTCTTCCTCATCAGCGCGGGGCTGGCTCTGCGCGCCGCGCCCATCGACGCGGACCTGTCGCGCGCGATGAACGGCTGGCACATCGATGGTCTCGGCCAGGTCACCGCCCTCGTGTACGACCTGTTCTCTCCTGTGCCGGCGATCGTCATCACCGTGATCGTCACCGGCATCGTGTGGGCGTTGAGCGGGCGACTGGCGCTGGCGATCGCCTTCGCCGGCACGATTGCGCTGACCTGGATCCCGTCCGACATCGTCAAGATCGCGGTCGGTCGCCCGCGTCCGGATGCGACACTGCTGCCGCATCCGGTGACGCAGATGCCGGTCGACCCGTCCTATCCCAGCGGGCACGTGGTCTTCGTCACCGCGCTGGTGCTCACGCTGGTGCTCATGCTGAAGGGCACGCGATGGCACCGGCCCGCGGTCGTGCTCGGCACGATCGCCGTCGTCGTGGTCGTGTTCTCCGTCGCGATCCTCGGCGTGCACTACCCCACCGACGCGCTCGCATCGGTGCTGTGGGCGCTGGGCGTCTTTCCGGCAGCCCGCATCGTCTGGGTGCGCATGCTCATGCCGCTCGTCCCCTTCCTGCGGGAAGTGCCGCGACCCGAGCCGGCCGAGGCCGCTCCGGGACCCCGCCGCCACGGCGAGCCCGGAGAGATCTAGAGTTCGACGCCCACCAGCACCGGTTCGGGCTGCAGCAGCAGACCGAACTCGGACTGCACCCGGTGCTGGATATAGCGCGCGAGTTCGGCGATCTCGCCGGCGGTCGCCCCGCCACGGTTCGTGAGGGCGAGCGCGTGCTTCGTCGACAATCCGGCTCGAGAGCGTGGCAGCCGGAAGCCTTTGCCGAGACCGGCGTGTTCGATCAGCCAGGCGGCGCTCACCTTGACGTCGGGCTGAACCGAGACCGGCGGGGGCACGACGCCGTCGAAGGCGGCCAGAGGGATGACGGTGACGGGTTCGATCTCCACGGCCATCGGCCAGCGCGGGCACTCGGGCGGAAGGGTTCGCGCGAAGGATGCCGAAACGATCGCGTTCTGGAAGAAGGATCCGGCGCTGTGGGTGTCGGGATCGGCGTCGTCGAGCACCATGCCCTTGGCAGCCCGCGTCGCCAACACCGTCTCGCGGATCCACCGGAGCGACACCGCGGCATCCGGGGCCAACCGCAGTGCCTGACGCAGCTGAGCGCCGCGCACGGGGACCTCGCCGTCGCCGACCTCCTGCAGCTCGAGCGTGATCGAGACGATGACACCCGCGCGCTGGGCGCCGCGACCGTAGTGCTGCTTGAGCACCGACGTGCGAAAGCCCAGTTCGAGGGCGGCCGCCGAGACGATCTCCACCTCACCCGTCGCCTCATCGAGCAGTTCGACCTCCACCAGCGTCTCGACGATCTCCTGGCCGTATGCCCCGATGTTCTGGATGGGGGCCGCACCGGCCGATCCGGGGATGCCGCTCATCGCCTCGATCCCGGCTAGGCCTGCCGCGACGGTGTACTCGACGAGGTCGTCCCAGTTGTGCCCCGCTTCGACGCGCAGGCGGACGTGACCCTCCCGAGCACCCTCCACGCGCTCGATGCCGGAGGTCCGCATCAGCACGACGGTTCCGTCGAAGGGCTCGTCGCCGGCGAGCAGGTTGGAGCCGCCGCCGAGCACGAGCCACGGCTCACCCTGCGACCAGGCCTCTCGCAGCGCCGAGACGAGCTCGTCGCGGGTGCGGGCCTCGACCATCCGCAGGGGGGTGCCCCCGACGCGGAGCGTCGTCAGGTCGGCGAGCGGAATCGGCGTGATCTCGGCCATCAGGACTGGTGGCGCACGCGCACCTGCGCCTTGCCGAGCACGGTCGTGTCACCGAACGTCACGGTGAGGTCGATGCGCACTGCCTCGTCGTCGACCGCGCCGACCTTGGCGGAGACGAAGAGATCGGCTCCGTGTTCGGCTTCCACGACGACGGGACGTGTGAAGCGCACGCCGTAGTCGACGATGCGTCCCGCGTCGCCGAGCCACTCGACGATGGTCTCGACGGCGAGGCCCATC
>NZ_BADB01000064.1:0-12343 GCF_000333415.1 Microbacterium sp. B24
AGCTCGGTCCCGGGGATCCTCTAGAGTCCGCGGCGTGGTGACGTACGTCCGCATGGTCGACGGCAAGCTCGAGCCGCGCGAGCGCATCCAGATGATGTCCACGCGCGCGACGCACGACCTGCTCGAGATCGGTGTCTCCAGCCCCGAGCCGGTTCCGACCCGGGGCCTCGGCGTCGGCGAAGTGGGCTACCTGATCACCGGCGTGAAGGACGTGCGCCAGTCGAAGGTCGGCGACACGATCACCAACCACCGCAAGCCCGCGAGCGAAGCCCTGGCCGGCTACACCGACCCCAAGCCGATGGTGTTCAGCGGGATCTACCCGATCGACGGCAGCGACTACGCCGACCTGCGTGAGGCGCTGGACAAGTTGAAGCTGTCGGACGCCTCGCTGCAGTACGAGCCGGAGACCTCCGTCGCCCTGGGCTTCGGATTCCGCTGCGGGTTCCTGGGCCTGCTGCACCTGGAGATCATCACGGAGCGCCTGTCGCGCGAGTTCGGCCTCGACCTCATCACCACGGCACCCTCGGTGACGTACGAGGTCACGACCGACACGGGCGAGTCGGTCACGGTCACCAACCCGAGCGAGTACCCCGACGGGCGCGTCGCGAGTGTCTCCGAGCCGGTCGTCAAGGTCGGCATCCTGTTGCCCAAGGATTACGTGGGCACGGTGATGGAGCTCTGCCAGCAGCGCCGCGGAACGCTCCTCGGCATGGAATACCTCAGTGAGGACCGGGTCGAGCTGCGCTACAACATGCCGCTCGGCGAGATCGTCTTCGACTTCTTCGATCAACTGAAGTCCAAGACACAGGGCTACGCGAGCCTCGATTACGAGCCCGCCGGATCCCAGGAGGCCGATCTGGTCAAGGTCGACATCCTGCTGCAGGGTGAGAAGGTCGACGCGTTCAGCTCGATCGTCCACCGCGAGAAGGCGTACGCGTACGGCACTCTGATGACCGAACGCCTCCGCAAGCTCATTCCGCGCCAGCAGTTCGAGGTGCCCATCCAGGCCGCCATCGGCGCACGCATCATCGCGCGCGAGAACATCCGAGCCATCCGCAAGGACGTTCTCGCCAAGTGCTACGGCGGCGACATCACCCGTAAGCGCAAGCTGCTGGAGAAGCAGAAGGAGGGCAAGAAGCGCATGAAGATGGTCGGTCGTGTCGAGGTGCCCCAGGAAGCCTTCATCGCCGCGCTCTCCGGCGACGTCGAGGGCAAGGACAAGAAGTAGGCAGGACGCCCCGGTTAGGCTGGACATCATGCGTCGCGGAAGCTTTCAGGACGACACGGTCGACTATGCCGCCGTCGGCGCCACGCAGGCGCACGACCTCATGAGCTATCCGCCCGAGAACAGCGTTCCGGCGGAGGACTCCTGGCTGCTCGGCAGCGGGCAGGCGCGCTTCGAGTCATCGGCCGACGCGCTGCTCTCGTGGACGGCGCTGCGCGTGCGCGGGCTGGAGATCTCGGACGTGCGTCCGGCTGCCGGCCCGATGTACACGGGAGTCGGCTACGACGTCGACGGCAATCCGACGGTGGCGAGCCGCATGGACGCCGATCAGCGCTTCGACGCCGACGGCACGCCGTACGTCGCGGCGGGAACGACCGTGCGGGTGCGGGGACATGTCAAGGGCATGAACGCGGACGGTGAGCTGCGCGTCATCTACGCGATCGAAGAGCCGCGACGCGTGGGGTTTGCACTCGGAACCGTCGGGGACTCCGTCGTCAGCGGCGAGGAATCGTTCGTCGTGACCTGGGCGGACAACGACGAAGTCCGGTTCACGGTGCGCGCTTTCGACCGTCCCGTCGCCACGCTCTACCGCGTCGTTCCGGCTCTGGTGAAGCGTCGCCGGCGCGAGCTCTTCCGCGGGTACCTGCGCGCCCTCTCACCGCTGTACACGACGCCTGCCTGATGGGCTCCGCCCTTCCTCTCGGCGACCCCGCTCCGATCGACGGCGCGCTGCCGTCTGACATCGTGATCGATCCGGTCCGTGATTTCGGCGTGTACGTGCACGTGCCCTTCTGCCGCGTGCGCTGCGGCTACTGCGACTTCAACACCTACACGGCCACAGAGCTGCGTGGCGCTCGCCAGGACGCGTACGCCGACGAGGTTCTCCGCGAGATCGAGCTGTCACGGGGCGTGCTGTCACAGCAAGGGCCTCTGCGCGCGGCATCCACGGTGTTCTTCGGTGGCGGCACACCCACCTTGCTGCCGGCGGGGGATCTGGCCCGGATGCTCGACGGCATCCGGGCGGCATTCGCGCTGACGACCGATGCCGAGGTCACCGTCGAGGCCAATCCCGATACCGTGACCGTCGCGATGGCTCACGAGCTCGCCGAGGCCGGCGTGACCCGCATGTCGATTGGCATGCAGTCGGCCGTGCCGCACGTGCTGGCCGCCCTCGACCGCACCCACGACCCCGCCTCGGTGCAGACCGCGGTCCACGCGGCACGCGCGGCGGGCCTGGATGTGAGCGTCGATCTGATCTACGGTGCACCGGGGGAGTCGCTGGACGACTGGCGCCGCTCGATCGAGGCAGCCGTGGCGCTGCGACCGGATCACATCTCCGCGTACGCGCTCATCATCGAGGAGGGCACCAAGCTCGAGCGCCAGATCCGCCGCGGCGAGCTCGCCGCACCGGATGACGACCTCCAGGCCGACATGTACGAGCTGGCCGACGCGACGTTCGCCGCGAACGGATTCGGCTGGTACGAGGTGTCGAACTGGGCGACGGACACCGCCCACCGCTCTCGCCACAACCTCGCATACTGGCGCGGCACGGATTGGTGGGGCTACGGGCCGGGGGCGCACAGTCATGTCGACGGACTGCGATGGTGGAACGTCAAGCACCCCGCCGCATACGCGCAGCGCCTCGCCGCCGGCGCCTCTCCTGCGGCTGCTCGCGAGCGCCCGGATGCCGCCGCACGGCGACTCGAGGACGTCCTGCTGCGCTCGCGCATCGCGGAGGGCATCGCGGTGGCCGAGCTAACCGGCGAGGGCCGCCACGCGGTGGCCGCGCTCATCGCCGACGGGCTCATCGAGGGATCATCCGCCGTGCGCGGGCGCGTCGTCCTCACTCGCCGTGGACGTCTGCTGGCGGATGCCGTGGTGCGCGCCCTCACCGCCTGAGCACACGATCGCGGTAATATTGGCACTCGATCACCCTGAGTGCCAATAAGGAGGAGCGATGGTCTCGGAACGCGGCCTGCAGGTCCTCCGCGCGATCGTGCAGGATTACGTCGACACCCACGAGCCCGTCGGCAGCAAGGCGATCGTCGAACGGCACCAGTTCGGCGTGTCCGCCGCGACCATCCGCAACGACATGGCGCTCCTCGAGGACGAGGAGCTCATCGCAGCGCCGCACACGTCATCGGGACGCGTGCCCACCGACAAGGGATATCGCGTGTTCGTCGACCATCTCGCCGAGCTGCGCCCGCTGTCGGCGGCGCAGCGTTCGGCGATCTCGTCGTTCCTCACCGACCCGGGCGACCTCGACGAACTCTTGATGCGCACCGTGCGCGCCCTCACCCAGCTCACCGGCCAGGTCGCCATCGTGCAGTACCCGTCATTCGCCCGCGCGAACGTCACCCACGTCGAGTTCGTGCACCTAGGCGGAGCACGCGTCGTCGTCATCGTCGTCACCGACACCGGCCGGGTCTCCCAGCGCGTGGCCTTCCTCGCCGAGGAACTCACCGAAGAGGCCGCCCCGCAGGTCAAGACGGCGATCTCGCGGCTGGTCACGGGCAAGCCCGTCGCAGAGGCTGCGGCCGCGATCGTCGAGCTCTCGGCGTCGGCCCCCGACGGCACCCGCATCGACGCCGCGCTGCGCACCGTCGCGCGCATCGTCGGCGAGGAGCTGGAGGACTTCCGCCAGGACCGGCTCGTGATGGCCGGAAGCGCGACGCTCGCGCGGCGCGAGAGCGACTTCCGCGGGAGCATCTATCCGCTGCTGGAGGCCATCGAGGAGCAGGTCACCCTGCTGCGTCTGATGGGCGAGATGGTCGCCGACGAGCAGGGACTCGCGGTGAGCATCGGCCGGGAGAACGAGCCCTTCGGGCTCACGGAGGCCTCCGTCCTGACGAGCGAGTACGACGCGACGGGTGCACGCGCGCGCGTCGGCCTCCTCGGCCCCACCCGAATGGACTACCCCACCAACCTCGCGGCGGTCCGCGCCGTCGCGCACTATCTGAGCCGACTGCTCGACGAGGACGACACGTCCCGCTGAGCGATCCGCTCCCGAACACCGACCCGCGCCCGCAAGGGCAGGAAAGGCGATTGTGGCCGACCACTACGAAGTCCTGGGCGTATCCCGCGATGCGAGCCCCGACGAGATCAAGAAGGCGTATCGGCGTCTCGCGCGCGAACTGCACCCCGATGTCAACCCGGGAGCGGACGCGTCCGAGCGCTTCAAGCTCGTGACCCATGCCTACGACGTCCTCAGCGACCCGGAGCAGCGCCAGCGCTACGACATGGGCGGCGACAGCTCGCCCTTCGGCGGAGGCGGCGCGGGTTTCGGCGGCTTCGGCGACATCTTCGAGACCTTCTTCGGCGGCGGGGGAGCGCGCGCCGGCCGGCCGCGCTCGCGCCGTGAGCGCGGCCAGGATGCGCTGGTACGGGTGACCCTCGATCTCGGCGACGTCGTGTTCGGGACACACCGTGACATCGAGGTCGATACGGCGGTGCTGTGCGAGACGTGCCAGGGATCGTGCTGCCAGCCCGGGACGCAACCGGCGACCTGCGATATCTGCCACGGATCCGGTCAGGTGCAGCGCACCGTGCGCAGCCTCCTCGGCAACGTCGTCACCTCTCAGCCCTGCACCACCTGCCAGGGCTACGGCACCACGATCCCTTACCCGTGCGCGAGCTGCCAGGGCCAGGGCCGCGTCCGCGCGCGGCGGACGGTCTCGGTCGACATCCCCGGGGGCGTCGAGACCGGACTCCGCCTGCAGCTGCCGGGCTCCGGGGAGGTCGGCCCCGCGGGCGGTCCGAACGGCGATCTCTACCTCGAGGTCACCGTCGCCACCCACGAGGTCTTCAGCCGGGAGGGCGATGACCTGCTTGCCACCCTCGAAGTGTCGATGCCCGATGCGATCCTCGGCACGCACACCACGATCTCCTCGCTGGACGGCGACGTTGACCTCGAGGTGCGCCCCGGAGTGCAGTCCGGTGACGTCCTGACGATCAAGGGCCGCGGCATCACGCCCCTGCGCGGCGGCACCCGCGGCGACCTTCGGGTCGGCGTGCAGGTCGTCACGCCGACGAAGCTCGACGCCAAGGAGCGCGCACTCATCGAGGACTTCGCCAAGCGGACGAAGGCCCCGGCTCCCCGCCTGGCGCAGTTCCACCAGGGCATGTTCTCGAAGCTTCGCGACCGGTTCCGCGGCTGAGATGGCTCTGCACTTCCTCGTCGACGAGCCGTCGGCGGACGGGCCCGCCGTCGCCGACGCCGCTCCGGGCGACGAGATCATCATCGCCGGTGCCGAGGCTCATCACGCGGCGGTCGTGCGTCGCGTCCGCGTCGGCGAAGAGGTGACGGTGGGCGACGGTGCCGGCGTCTGGCTCACCGGTGTCGTCGCGGCATCCGCACCCAAACGCGTCGCGGTGACGGTGACCGCCCGCACCGTCGCCGCGTCACCCAGCCCGCGCCTCGTGCTCGCTCAGGCGCTTGCGAAAGGCGACCGCGACGAGCTCGCGGTGCAGGCGGCAACCGAGCTCGGCGTCGACGAGATCGTGCCGTGGCAGGGCGCGCGCAGCGTATCGCGCTGGAGCGACGACAAGGCCATCAAGGGCGTCGCACGCTGGCAGAGCATCGTCCGCGAAGCCGCCAAGCAGGCGCACCGCCCGTGGGTTCCGCGCGTGTCGGCGCCGGTGTCCGTCGCCGGCCTCGCCGCACGTGCCGCGGACGCGCGCGTTCTCGTGCTGGAGCCCACAGCCGCCACGGCCTTGAGCGCCGTCCCTGTGGCCGACGGCGCGGAGATCGTTCTCGTCGTCGGCCCCGAAGGCGGCATCGCTCCCGACGAACTCGACGCGCTCGCGGATGCCGGAGCCATCGCCGTCCGCCTCGGCGACACGGTGCTGCGCACCTCCACCGCGGGACCGGCTGCCCTCGCCGTGGTCAACGCCCGCCTCGGCCGCTGGTGACGGGCGCTGACTACACTCGGAGTATGAGCGAACCGTCCATCTTCACGCGCATCCTGGAGGGCGAGATCCCGGCCGAGATCCTTGCCGAGACCGAGAACGTGTTCGCGATCCGCGACATCGCACCACAGGCACCGGTGCACCTGCTGGTGATCCCCAAGAGCGCCGCCTACCGCGACGTCGTCGAGCTCGCCGCATCCGACCCGGCTCTCATGAGCGAGATGGTGGGGCTGGCGAACACGCTCGCCGCCGAACACGCCGACGGCGACTTCCGCCTCGTGTTCAACACCGGTCCGGCCGCCGGCCAGACCGTGTTCCACGTCCACGCGCACGTGCTCGCGGGAGGACTGGACGAGGGGAGCCTCGGTGGCTGATTCCACCGACGACGCGAACGCGACCGCACCCGCCGTCGACCGGATTCTCGCCGACGGCGTGGCGATGGTCCAGCTGCTCGGACCGCAGGACCGGCTGCTGCGGGTCGTGGAGCGCGAACACCCCGACGTGCAGGTGCACGTGCGCGGCAATGAGATCACACTGACCGGCCTTCCCGCCTCCGTCGCCCGCGCCCGCGCTCTGGTCGATGAGCTGATCGCCATGGCCCGCGCAGGTCAAGGTCTCGAACCCTCCGACGTGCAGACCTCGAACCGTATTCTCCGCGCCGACACCGGCGAACGCCCGTCAGAAGTGCTCGGCGAGGCGATCCTCAGCTCGCGCGGGCGCACGATCCGCCCGAAGACACTCGGTCAGAAGCGGTATGTCGACGCGATCGACGAGAACACGATCGTCTTCGGCATCGGTCCTGCCGGAACCGGAAAGACCTACCTCGCGATGGCGAAGGCCGTTCAGGCCCTGCAGCGCAAGGAAGTCGACCGCATCATTCTGACCAGACCGGCGGTGGAGGCGGGGGAGCGCCTGGGCTTTCTGCCCGGCACCCTGACCGACAAGATCGACCCGTACCTGCGCCCGCTCTACGACGCGCTCAACGAGATGATGGACCCCGAGATCGTCCCCAAGCTCATGGCGTCGGGCACGATCGAGGTCGCTCCGTTGGCGTACATGCGCGGGCGGACGCTCAACAACTCGTTCGTCGTCCTCGACGAGGCCCAGAACACGACGCCGGAGCAGATGAAGATGTTCCTCACACGTCTGGGCTTCGGCACCCACATGGTCGTGACCGGTGACATCACGCAGGTCGACCTGCCGCAAGGAGCCTCGGGGCTGCGGCTGGTCACCCGCGTGCTGAAGGACATCGACGACATCCACTTCGCGATGCTGACGAGTGAGGACGTGGTGCGCCACAGCCTCGTCGGCCGGATCGTCGACGCGTACAGCGTGTACGACGAGCAGCGTCTCGCCGCACGGCGAGAGCGCGACGAGGCCGCCGAGTTCGCCAACCGCGCCGAGCGCCGCAGCGGCATCCCGCGCTCCAGCGGACCGAGAGACCACCTGCCGCCCCGGGACAACCGGGGACACCAAGGCCCCCACGGAACACAGCGAGGACGCTCATGACCATCGAGATCACCAATGAGTCCGGCGTCGAGATCGACGAGACCGTGCTGCTGCGTCTGACCGAGAACAACCTCGCCGAGCTGCACGTCAGTCCGGATGCCGATGTCGCGATCCTCCTCGTCGACGAGGGCGCGATGGAGGCCCTGCACGTGCAGTGGATGGACGAACCGGGTCCCACCGATGTGCTCAGCTTCCCCATGGACGAGTTGCGACCGGGAACGCAGGAGCAGCCCACGCCGCCGGGTCTGCTGGGCGACATCGTGCTCTGCCCCCAGGTCGCCGAGACGCAGGCCCAGGCGGCGGGCCACACGACCGTCGACGAGCTGATCCTGCTCACCACGCACGGACTGCTGCACCTCCTGGGCTTCGATCACGCCGAGCCCGAGGAGGAGCGCGAGATGTTCGGTCTGCAGCGCGATCTGATTGCGGCATTCCACGCGTCGGAGCGCCGACGACGCGCATGACAGAGATCCTCCTCCTCATCGCGGCGGCCCTCCTGGTCGCGCTCGGCGGTCTGATGGCGGCGTTGGATGCGGCGCTCGGCGTCACCTCGCGCGCCGACCTCGCCGAGATGGCGACGACAGGACGCAGCGCGGCCGCTCTCGGCCGGATCGGCGCCGATCCCGAGGCGCACGGCAACGCCGTCGTATTCATCAGGATCCTCGCCGAGACGACGGCGGCCGTCGTCGTGACCGTGGCGTTCACGATCGCGTTCGACAGCATCTGGTGGGCCATGCTGGCCGCTGCGGTGCTGATGACCGTGGTGTCGTTCGTCCTGGTCGGGGCGAGCCCCCGCGCCGTGGGCCGCCAGCACGCGCGCGGACTGCTGCGGGCGTGCGCGCCGCTCGTGCGCGGCGCGCGCATCGTCCTCGGCCCTCTCGCGCACCTGCTCGTCATCGTCGGCAACCGGGTGACCCCCGGCATCCATCGCGGAGCGTCGTTCGCCAGCGAGGAGCAGTTGCTGAGCATGGTCGACGAGGCCGCGTCCCAGGACCTCATCGAAGAGGACGACCGCGAGCTCATCCACTCCGTGTTCGAGTTCACCGACACGTACGTGCGCGAGGTGATGGTTCCGCGCACCGACATGGTGACGATGGATGCCGCCGCCACCACGCAGCAGGCGATGCAGCTCTTCCTCGACAAGGGCGTCTCGCGCGTGCCCGTCGCCGACGGCGAGGCCGACGACATCACCGGCGTCGTCTACCTCAAAGACCTCGTGCAGTTCGCGTATCGCGACGAGACCGCATGGCGTGACGCGCCGGTCGCACAGATCGCCCGCCCCGCCGTCTTCGTCCCGGAGTCGATGAAGGCCGAAACGCTCCTGCAGCAGATGAAGCGGGATGCCGTGCATGTCTGTCTCGTCGTCGACGAGTACGGCGGCGTGTCGGGACTCGTGACCCTCGAAGACCTCATCGAGGAGCTCGTCGGCGAGATCTCCGACGAGTACGACGCCCGCTCCAACGAGATCGTCGACCTCGGCGAGGGACGTTTCCGCGTGAGCGCACGACTGGGACTCGACGAGGTCGGGGAGTTGTTCGGCATGGAGCTGGAGGACGAGGACGTCGACTCGATCGGCGGCCTGCTGGGCAAGCTGCTCGGCCGCGTGCCCCTGCCGGGGGCGACCGCGGAGTACTCCGGGCTGCGGCTGACGGGAGGGGCCTCCCGCGGACGCGGACGAGGCCTGGCCACCGTGTTCGTCGAACCCACCGACAGCCTGCTCGCCGTCGACGCCGCCTTCGGCGACGACAACCGCACCGATCGGGAGGACTCCCACCGATGACCGCCAGCCCGCAGACCCGCTCCGGGTTCGTCACCTTTGTCGGCCGACCCAACGTCGGCAAGTCCACGCTGACGAACGCCCTGGTGGGTGAGAAGGTCGCGATCACCTCCGACAAGCCACAGACGACGCGGCGCGCGATCCGCGGCATCGTCAACCGCCCCGCCGGCCAGCTCGTCATCGTCGACACCCCCGGCATCCACAAGCCGCGCACGCTGCTCGGCCAGCGCCTGAACGACCTCGTCGAGCAGGTCCTCGGCGACGTGGACGCGATCGGCTTCCTCGTGCCGGCCACGGAGAAGGTGGGTCCGGGCGACCGGCGTATCGCGGCATCCCTCGACGGGTACCCCCGCGCGAAGAAGGTCGCCATCGTCACGAAGACCGACATCGCATCGCGCGACGAGATCACCGAACGACTGATGGAGGTCGACAGTCTGCGCGAGGACTGGGATGCCGTCATCCCCCTCTCCGCCGTCGCGAACGAGCAGCTGGACGTGCTCGCCGACGAGCTGCTGACGCTCATGCCCGAAGGACCCGCCCTCTACGAGGACGGTGTCGTCACGGATGAGTCGCTGGAGGACCGCATCGCCGAGATCATCCGCGAGGCAGCGCTGGAAGGCGTTCGAGACGAACTGCCGCACTCGATCGCCGTCACGATCGACGACATCTCCCGCCGCGACGAGGGCGAGCTGACCGACATCTACGCGAACCTCGTCGTCGAGCGCGACAGCCAGAAGGCCATCATCATCGGGCACAAGGGCTCGCGCCTCGCGTCGGTCGGCGCGCGCGCCCGCGCCCAGATCGAACCGCTCGTGGGCACCAAGGTGTTCTTGAAGCTGCACGTGCGCGTCGCCAAGGAATGGCAACGCGATCCGAAGCAACTCGGAAGGCTGGGATTCTGACATGACGCACACGACGGCACGGCAGTGGCGGGCGGTACGGGCCGGTGGGCCCGAGACGTGGGAACTCGCCGAGGTCGAGGTTCCCGCCCCGGCCCCCGGAGAGGTGACGATCCGCGTGCGCGCGGCGGGCATGAACCCCGCCGACGCCAAGCACGTCGCCGCCGAGAACGGGCAGTCCTGGCCTGTGCCGATCGGGTACGAGGTGTCGGGCGAGATCACCGCGATCGGTCTCGATACGGAGATCGGGTCGGGACCCGCGGCGAAAGGTGACGAGGTCGTCGCCTTCCGCGTGCAGGGCGGCTATGCGACGGAGATGACGGTGGATGCCGCGAAGGTGTTCCACAAGCCCGAGCCGCTCAGCCATCCGGAGGCGGCGAATCTGCTGCTGACCGGCACGACCGCCGCGGAGATGCTGCACGTCGTCGCGGCGAAGCCGGGAGAGACGATCCTCCTGCACGGCGCGTCGGGTGCCGTGGGCGTCGCCGTGCTGCAGTTGGCGGCGCTGCGCGGCATCCATGTCATCGGCACGGCGGCCGAAAGCTCGTTCGAGCGCGTGCGGCGCTTCGGCGGCGAGCCCGTCGCCTACGGACCGGGGCTCTTCGAGCGGGCGGTCGCGATCGCCGGTGACGTCCCCATCGTCGCGGCGCTGGATGCTGTCGGGACGGATGAGGCCATCGACGTGTCGCTCGCGCTGGTCGCCGACCGTGCTCGGATCGTGACGATCGTGTCGCCGTCGCGGGCGAAAGCCGACGGATTCCACTGGATCGCCGGGGCACTGCCCGACAGCGCGCGCTTCCGCGACGCGGCGCGGGCAGGCCTGATCGCGGCCGCGAACGCCGGCACTCTGGCCGTCCCGGTGGCACGTACGTTCCCCCTCACCGATGCGCCTGCGGCGCTCGCCCTGTTGGCCGAGGGACACGCCGGGGGAGCCCTGGCACTGGTCCCGTGAGTTTCGTCGAGTTCGACGGACAGGTGTACGCTGTCCCTATGCGCGCGTTCGGCCTCCTTCTTAGCCGCCGCGACGAGACCTCGTTCTAGGGCCCTCCTCGTCGCGGAGCTTGTCATCGTCTGACACTCGGCCCGCACCATCTGACGAAGAGAAGCGAACCCCATGAAGAACATGCAGCAGCCTTCCGGCATGCCGATCCACAAGTACCGCCCGTTCCACGAGCAGATCCGCGTCGACCTGCCCGACCGCACCTGGCCCGATGCCCGCATCACGACGGCTCCGCGCTGGTGCGCCGTCGACCTGCGCGACGGCAATCAGGCCCTCATCGACCCGATGAGCCCCGAGCGCAAGCGCATCATGTTCGAGCTGCTCGTGGGCATGGGCTACAAGGAGATCGAGGTCGGCTTCCCCTCCGCGAGCCAGACCGACTTCGACTTCGTCCGTCAGCTGATCGAAGAGAACCTGATCCCCGACGACGTGACCATCCAGGTGCTGACGCAGGCGCGTGAGCACCTGATCGAGCGCACCTACGAGGCGATCGCCGGAGCGAAGCAGGCGATCGTGCACCTCTACAACTCGACGAGCGTCCTGCAGCGCGAGGTCGTCTTCCGCAGCGACAAGCAGGGCATCATCGACATCGCTCTGAACGGGGCACGGCTGTGCCGTGAGTTCGAGAAGCGCATCCCCGAGACCGCCGTGTACTACGAGTACTCGCCCGAGTCCTACACCGGCACCGAGTTGGAGTTCGCCGTCGACATCTGCAACCAGGTGATCGAGATCTTCGAGCCCACTCCTGAGCGCAAGGTCATCATCAACCTGCCGGCAACGGTCGAGATGGCCACGCCCAACGTCTATGCCGACTCGATCGAATGGATGGGCCGTCACCTCGCGCACCGCGAGAACGTCATCATCTCCCTGCACCCCCACAACGACCGCGGGACGGCCATCGCCGCCGCCGAGCTCGGCTACATGGCCGGAGCAGACCGCATCGAGGGCTGCCTGTTCGGAAACGGGGAGCGCACCGGCAACGTCGATCTCGTCGCGTTGGGCATCAACATGCTGACGCAGGGCAT
>NZ_BADB01000063.1:0-1587 GCF_000333415.1 Microbacterium sp. B24
CATCTGAGCGGTGACGACGCCTTCGGTCGTGACGGTCTGGCCGTTCACGGGGTGCTGTCGCCGGAGCCTTGGATCGCCGCGATCGGTGTGATCGTCTCGGTCCCGGGGGTTCCCGTCGAGGTCGGCTGCGGCGTCGGGGTGGACGTCGTCGTGGGCTCGGGAGAGGGAGACGCGGTGCCGGTCGGCGCGGGCGTCGGCTCCGTGCCCGCACCGGAGTTCTGCGGAGTGGGGGCGCCCACGGCGAAGTCCGCGCTGTTGACGGCGGTGTTGGTGTGCGACGCGTCGCGCGAGATGCTCGTCGGGTTCTCGGTGCCGGGTGCGGGCGAGCCGGCCGCGGGGGTCGCGGACGAACCCCAGGCCACGTAGTCGACGACGTCGGCGTCGCTCGGTCCGGTCACGATGGTCTCATTCGAGACGAGGGCCACCTTGCCGGTCGTCCCGCTCAGCGCGAGCGAGCCGACGGCATCCGGTGTCGGAAGGGGCGTCGTCCCGCCTTGCCCCTTCGCCTCCTGGACGAGGAAGGTGCGTCCGGCGGCGATGGTGCCGCTGAGGGGCTGCGCCGAGAACTTCTTGTCGCCGCCTGCTGCGGCGTACTGCAGCGTCCAGCCGTCGAGGCTGACCGGCGCCGACGAGACGTTCACGAGCTCGACGAAGTCGTGGGTGTAGGTGGCGCCGGAGTTGCCGCCCCCGCCGTACACCTCGTTGATCAGCACGGCGGCGTTCGGCGAGACGGCCGCCTGAGCCGGAATGGTCGCGAATCCCGCGCCGCTGAGGGCGAGGGCTCCGGCGGTGATGGCGGCGACGATCGCGCGCCTGTTCCGCCTCTCGGCGGTGGGACGCGTGGCGTCCCGTGTCGGATCTGACACGTGTTCTCCCTGGTTTCGCATGCAACAGCGGACAGCCGCATACACGGCGGTCCTCTTCGGTGATTGAGTGCCGATGATGAGGTGGCTGTGAGACGAAAAGGTTTCACCGAAGTGAACGCCGCACGACATCCGGTCCCATCGAACGTGAGATCGAGCTTCCGTGGCGCGGATCGCGGCGGCAAGAGAAGGGGCGGTTAACTCTTTCTCATCCGGCGCAGCCCTGGCGCGTCGCGTGAGGGAGAGACTAAAGTCCCGCGCGCGGTCGCGCGGGGCCCGCCCTGCAGACGCCGGTAGACTGCACGGGACATGTCACCCCGCGCCCTGAAGCCTCTCGAGCCGTCTGCGACCCCTCCAGAGCTGATCCGCAATTTCTGCATCATCGCCCACATCGACCACGGCAAGTCCACGCTGGCCGACCGCATGCTGCAGATCACCGGTGTGGTCTCGGACCGCGACATGCGTGCGCAGTACCTCGATCGCATGGACATCGAGCGCGAGCGCGGCATCACCATCAAGTCGCAGGCCGTCCGCATGCCCTGGGCCACCGCCGAGGGCACCTTCGCGCTGAACATGATCGACACACCCGGCCACGTGGACTTCACATACGAGGTCTCGCGCTCGCTCGCCGCCTGCGAAGGCGCCATCCTCCTGGTCGACGCCGCGCAGGGAATCGAAGCGCAGACCCTTGCGAACCTCTACCTGGCGCTGGAGAACGCCTCCA
>NZ_BADB01000062.1:0-11478 GCF_000333415.1 Microbacterium sp. B24
GTTCGTCGACAGCTCGTGGTACTTCCTTCGTTTCCTGACGCCGGGCGACACGACGCAGGCGTTCTCGTCGAAGGATGCCGACCGGTGGGGCCCGGTCGACTTCTACATCGGCGGCGTCGAGCATGCGATCCTGCACCTGCTGTACGCGCGCTTCATCACGAAGGCGCTGTTCGATATGGGCCTCGTCGAGTTCACCGAGCCGTTCTCGAACCTCATCAATCAGGGCATGGTCATCCTCGACGGCGCCAAGATGAGCAAGAGCAAGGGCAACCTCGTGCTCTTCCAGGACGAGCTGAACGCCCACGGTGCCGATGCGTTGCGGGTCGCGCTCGCTTTCGCCGGGCCGGTGGAGGACGACAAGGACTGGAGCGATGTCTCCACCACGGGCGCCGCGAAGTTCCTGGCGCGCGCCTGGCGCATCGCACACGAGGTCACCAGCGCGCCGGATGTCGTGTGGGCGGAGGGGGACCAGGCCCTTCGCCGTGTCACCCATCGCCTCTGGGCCGACGCCCCGGCGCTGATCGAGCAGACCAAGTTCAACGTGGTCGTCGCCCGCCTGATGGAGCTCGTCAACACCACCCGCAAGACCATCGACGGTCCCGCCGGCGCGGGCGACCCCGCCGTCCGCGAAGCCGCTGAGGCGATCGCGATGATCCTCGACCTGTTCGCCCCGCACACCGCCGAGGAGATGTGGGAGCAGCTCGGTCACGAGCCGTTCGTCGGCCTTGCGACGTGGCGGCAGGCCGACCCGACCCTGCTGGTCGAGGAGTCGGTCACCGCGGTCGTGCAGATCGACGGCAAGGTGCGCGGCACCCTGACCGTGCCCGCGCGCATCTCGGCCGACGAACTCGAGGCGCTGGCGCGCGCCGACGAGAAGGTCGTGCGCTCGCTCGCCGGTCGCGAAATCGCCCGCGTCGTCGTCCGCGCCCCCAAGGTGGTCAGCTTCACGACCGCGTAGTCTCCTCCCCACGGCGGGAGTCCGCTCCGCTCGTCCACGGATACCGAGCGCGCACTGACCTCGGTGGCACGCCAATGGCACGGTGTGGAGGTGAGTTCGCCCGACATCGACCACGCGCCGCGCACCGCCGCGGACGCGCGTCGCACGCGGCGTCGGCGCGTCGGGGTCGGTGCGTCCGTCGTGCTGGTGCTCGTCGCCGCGGCGATCGCGGTGGCCGTCGGAGTTGTGCGGTCGGTGACGACCGCCGACGGCGGCGTCCCGCTGGCACCGGTGGAGATCTCGGCCGCGGCGCTCTACGTGCATGTGTCGGGCGCGGTGGGACGCCCCGGGCTCTACCGCCTCGACGGCGGGGCGCGCGTCGTCGACGCGGTTGCCGCCGCCGGGGGCTTCACGGAGGCCGCCGACCGCACCGTGCTCAACCTCGCGCGACCGCTCGTCGACGGCGAACAGGTGCACGTGCCGGAGGCGGGGGAGGCGCCGACGCCCGGTGCGTCCGTCAGCGCTGACGGACGCGTCAACCTCAACACCGCCGATGTCGCAGCCCTCGACACGCTTCCCCGCGTCGGGCCCGCGATCGCCGAGCGCATCATCGCGTGGCGCGAGGAGAACGGGCGGTTCACGAGCGTCGACGACCTTCTGTCGGTTCCCGGCATCGGCGAGAAGATGCTCGCCGGCCTCCGGGACCTGGTGACGGTGTGAGCGGCGCCGCACCGGCGGCACCGCGCGCGAAGGGAGCCGGCCGGGGCGGGCGATCCGCGCGACGAAGGGATGCGCGCCTCGTGCCCGTCGCCGCCGGAGCGTGGTTGACGGCAGGCGTCGTCACCGGTGCGCCGGATGCCGCGGCATCCGCGGCCGTCCTGCTCTGGGCGATCGCTTTCGTCGTCCTCGTCGCGCTCGTGCGCCCTCGGCGCTGGGGTGGGTCCGGCGTGGCACGCGTCGCGCATGTGCTCGCCCACGTCGCCATCGTCGTGGGTGTCGCGGCGGGGGTCGCCTCGCATGTCGCCGCCGCGCTTCCTGCGCGCGCCGCGGTTGCGGCGGCCGAGGTTTCCGGCGGCCGCTCGCTGACGGTCGACGTCGTCGCCGTCGGGAAGATCGAACGCGGTGCTGCCGGCTGGCGATTCGATGCCGTACTGGAGCGGCTCGCGTACGGGGACACCGCGATCACGACGCCGGTGCCGGTGCTCGTGCGCACCGGCGATGTTCCACCGGGACTCGATCTCGGCGCTCGCGTAACGGTGACGGGTACGGCGTGGACCACAGAGCCGGGCGAACGGGCCGTCCTCGTCATCGACGCATCCACGATACCGACCCTGACCTCCACGCCCACCGGCGTGCTCGCGCTGGCATCGCTGCTCCGCCACGGGCTCATCGCCGTCACAGCGGGGCTGCCCGAACCCGGTGGCGGTCTGATCGCCGGGCCTTGCGGTCGGCGACACCTCCCAGGTCTCTGACGGGCTGGATGCCGCGATGAAGTCATCGTCGCTGTCGCACCTCACCGCCGTGAGCGGGGCGAACTGCGCCCTTGTCGTCGGCATCGCCTTCGCTGTGGCGGCCGTGTGCGGAGCGGGGAGAGCCGTGCGCGTCGCCGCCGGGCTCGGAGCTCTCGTCGCGTTCGTGATCCTCGTCTCACCCGAGCCGAGCGTCGTCCGCGCGGCGACGATGGCCGCGATCGCCATGCTGGGCCTGCTGCTCGGCCGTATCGGGGCCGGGCTGTCGCTGCTGACGGCGTCCGTCGTGCTCCTGCTCCTTCTCGACCCGTGGCTGTCGCGCTCGATCGGGTTCGCCCTCTCCGTGGCCGCCACCGCCGCTCTTCTCGTGCTCGCCGGACCCCTCGCGGACGGCCTGTCGCGCTGGATGCCACGGCCCCTTGCCTTGGCCGTATCCGTGCCGCTGGCCGCACAGCTCGCCTGCGGCCCGATCATCGCGCTGATCTCGCCGCAGGTCTCGGTCGTCGGCGTCGCCGCCAACATGCTGGCTGCGCCGGCCGCGCCCGTCGGCACGGTGCTGGGGCTCATCGCCTGTCTGTGCGCCGGCATCCCGCTGCTGGGAACCGGGGTGGCGGCGCTCGCCTGGGTGCCCGCGGCGTGGATCGCGGCGACCGCGACGACCCTCAGCGCCCTCCCGGGCAGCGCGATCTGGTGGCCCGACGGTGTCGGCGGGTTCGCCGCACTGGGTCTGATCAGCGTGGCGGTGGTCATCCTGCTCGTGCGCTCACCGCGACCGGCACGGGTCGCTGCCAGTGCCGTGATCGCCGTCACGATCGTCATCGCCGCCGGCGCCGTCCCCGCCGCGCAGATCGGACTTCGTGCCCGCCTGCCCGAGGCCTGGGCGATCGCCGTGTGCGACGTCGGCCAGGGCGATGCGATCGCGATCCGCGCCGCCGGTCACATCGCCCTCGTGGACACCGGCCCCGATCCGCGGGCGCTCACGGCATGTTTGGAGACGCTCGGCGTGGAACGGGTGGATCTTCTCGTCCTCACTCACTTCGATCACGATCACGACGGAGGAACGAGCGCAGTCGCGGGGAGGGTCGACACCGTTCTGCACGGGCCGACAGCAGCACCCGACGACGAGCGCACCCTGACCCGATTGCGCGACGCGGGAGCGCGCCTCGTGCGTGCCGATGCGGGGATGACCGGCACACTGGGAGACGCTCGCTGGCGCGTGCTGTGGCCGCAGCCGCGCACCGAAGCGGGAAACGACGGCAGCGTCGTGCTCGACATCGCCGGCCCGAGCGTGCCCCCCATGCTGATGCTCGGTGACCTGTCGGCCGAGGGCCAGCGACGCCTGATGGCGACGGCATCCCTGCGCCCCACCTACGCCGTCGTGAAGGTCTCGCACCACGGCAGCGCCGACCAGGAGCCCCGACTGTACCGGCGCGTGCGTGCGACGGTGGCGCTGATCTCTGTGGGAGCGAACACGTACGGGCATCCACGCAGCGAGACGCTTGCGATGCTCGCATCCGTCGGGGCACGGCTGGCCCGCACAGATCTCGAAGGGCTGATCATGCTGTGGACCGAGGCCTCGACCGTGCGGCTGTGGCACGAGAGGGAGCCTCCCTGAGCCCCGCGGGCGGCATCGGTGTCGCACGCCGTCGGTAGGCTGGTGCTCATGCCGTCCGCGCCCCGCCGTCCCCCCTCGCGTGGGGGTGCGCGCGCCGCGTCGGCGATCCCGCAGATCTCCTGGCGGTCGCCGCAGCCCGCTCCCGTCGTTCTCGTGTCGGGACCGGAGGACGTCTGCGCAGAGCGCGCGACCGCCGGCATCCGCGAATTCCTGCGCGCGGAGGACGCGAGCTTGGAGGTCTCCGACCTGCGGGCCGATGACTACGCCTCGGGAAGCCTTCTGACGCTCACGTCTCCGTCACTGTTCGGCGAGCCGAGGCTCGTGCGCGTCGGAGGCGTGGAGAAGTGCTCCGACGCCTTCCTGACGGAGGCCCTCGCCTACATCGAGGCTCCGCAGGACGGCGCCACCGTCGTTCTCCGCCACACGGGTTCGAGCGTGCGCGGCAAGAAGCTGCTCGACGCCATCCGCTCCGGCATCGGAGGCGGCATCGAGATCGCCTGCCCAGCGGTCAAGCGCGATTCCGACCGCTTCGACTTTGCGGCCGGCGAGTTCCAGGCCGCGCGCAAGAAGATCGCTCCGGTCGCCCTCCGTGCCCTCGTCGGCGCCTTCTCGGACGACCTCACCGAACTCGCGGCGGCCTGCCAGCAGCTCATCTCCGACGTGCCGGGCGACATCACCGAGCAGGTCGTCGAGCGGTACTACGGCGGCCGTGTGGAGACCTCGGCCTTCACCGTCGCCGATACCGCCATCGCCGGCCGCTACGGCGACGCCCTCGTCGCCCTTCGCCATGCCCTGGCCAGCGGAGCGGATCCGGTGCCGCTGGTCGCGGCGATCGCCTCGAAGCTGCGCACGATGGCCCGCGTCGCCGGCATCCGCGAGTCGTCCGCGTCGCTCGCGGCTCGACTCGGCATGAAGGACTGGCAGGTCGACCGCGCCCGGCGTGACCTGACCGGGTGGAACGAGGCCAGCCTCGGCCTGGCGATCCAGGCGGCGGCGCGAGCGGATGCCGAGGTCAAGGGCGCCTCGCGCGATCCCGTGTTCGCCGTGGAGCGACTCATCACGATCATCGCCACCCGGGCTCCCTACGGTGCCTGAGGCCGCACCGACGACGAAGGCCCGCCGCCGCAGATGCGGGGACGGGCCTTCGTCGATGTGGATGCGGCTCAGAGAGCGGCGACCTGCTTCGCGATCGACGACTTGCGGTTCGCGGCCTGGTTCTCGTGGATGACGCCCTTGCTCACGGCCTTGTCGAGCTTCTTGGACGCCTTCGCGAGCGCCTTCTCCGCGGCAGCCTTGTCACCGGCGGCGATGGCCTCGCGGGTGCGACGCACCTCGGTCTTCAGCTCGCTCTTGACGGCCTTGTTGCGCTCGCGCGCCTTCTCGTTGGTCTTGTTGCGCTTGATCTGCGACTTGATGTTCGCCACGTTCGACGGCTCTTTCGTTCGGTTTTCGATGGATGTGCCGGGGTAGCGGTAGAGGGACGCCTCCGGCGGCGTGCGGGGTGGGACCCACACGCAAGCCAATCACCGAGTCTATCAGGTCACCGCGCGCCGCCCCCGCAATGCGCCCGTTGCCGCACGGCATGCGGCATGATCGGATCGATCGGGCTCCGTTCCCGCTCGCCCCGTCCCCTCGACGACGCGCACCGACGAAGGAGTCGCCGTGACCGCAGCAACCCCGGGCCCGCACACCTCGGCGACGACGAGGCGCGCCGGGGCCGCATGGTTCACGTTCTTCACGCTCGCGTGGCTGGCGATCTGGACGGCCCAGCTGACGCCGCTGCAGCTGCTCATTCCCCTGCAGCTGAACACGCCCGGCGACGCGGACCGATGGATCTCGGGCGTCGTGTCGTCGGGACTGGTGCTGGCCGCGGGCGGCCTGGCGGGTGTCATCGCCGGCCCGCTCGCCGGCGGCATGAGCGATCGCACCAGCGGCGCCTTCGGCAGGCGTCGCCCGTGGGCACTCGGAGGAGTGCTGTTGGGTTCCGGTTCGCTTCTGGCCCTCGCCTTCGCCACGGATGCGTGGGGTGTGGCCGTCTCGTGGATCGGTGTGTCCGTCGGCGTCGCCGTGGCCTCCGCCGCCTTCACGGCAATGATCGCCGACCAGCTCACCGACCAGCGTGGCACCGCCTCCGCCGCGATCTCGTCGTCGCAGGCCCTCGGCATCGTCGTGGGCGTCGGGGTGATCGTCCTTCTCGGTCTCGGGGTGATCGCGGGCTACCTCGTGCTCGGCAGCATTCTGCTGGTCGCCGGTGGCCTCGGCGCGCTGATGCTGCCCGACCCGCCCGCACCGGCGGCCTCCGACACCGCGCGCACGCGTCTGAGCGCCGCGGAGCGTTTCGCCGTCTTCAGGGACAGAGATTTCGCCTGGATGCTGTGGGGGCGGCTCGTGGTCAACATCGGCAACGCGCTCGGCACGGGGCTTCTGTTGTTCTTCCTTCTCTACGGACTGCACCGCGATCCGACCGGCGCCCAGGACGAACTGCTCCTGCTCATCGTCGTCTACACCGTCTTCGTCGTCGTGGCATCCATCGTGGCGGGGGCCGTCTCGGATCGCACCGGACGCCGACGCGGCATGACGGCCGCCGCTGCGCTTGTGCAGGGCGGTGCCGCCGTGTTGCTGGCGGCGTTCCCCTCGTTCGAGCTCGCCCTGGTCGCGGCCGCGCTGCTGGGCGTCGGGTACGGCGCATACATGGCCGTCGGGCTCGCGCTCGGCACCGACCTCCTGCCGTTTCCCGAGGACAGCGCTCGCGACTTGGGCTTCGTCACCGTCGCAGCGAGCCTGGGGCAGTTGCTCGGGCCGCTGGTCGGCGCCGGACTGGTCGCCGCCGTCGGGGGATTCTGGCTGCTGTTCCTGGGCAGCGCCGTGCTGTCGGTGGTCGGCGGACTCATGACCCTGATGGTGCGGGCGGAGCCGCGGCATCCATCGTCGCCAGCGCCACGTCGATCACGGCGTTGAAGACTCGGGGACGCATCGCGGTGACCAGGTGCGAGGTCCGTGGCACCACGATGAGCTCCGCGCCCGGGACGCGAGACGTGAACAGCCGCTCGTTGATGCGCAATTGGTCGAACTGCCCGTTCACGAACCATGTCGGTATCCGGATGCGACCGAGCGCGCCGAGCAGATCGAGCACCGACAGGCTGCGCAGCGCCGTGTCCTGCGCGTCATACGCGTAGCCACCGGCGCCGAAGTCGGCGCGCGTCTCGGCGGGCAGTGTGCGGTCGAGCACCCATTCCGCGATCGGGGCACCACGACCGGGAAGCCGATCGAACCCGCGGGCGAGCGAGCGGTAGGTCTGCAGCGCCACGCCGCGCGGGATGGCGGTGCAGGATGCCGCGATGAAGGCGTCGACCGGCGGGCGCTCCGCACCGCCGACGTACTCGATGGACACGAGACCACCCATCGAATGGCCGACGAGCAGCACGCGACCGCGTTCAGCGGCATCGCGCACGGCCCGGTCGATCGTCCCGAATGCGCCCTCGAGCGTGAACTGCTCGGCCATCCGCGCACCGTGGCCCGGGAGGTCGAGCGCGACCGCGTCGATACCGCGGCGCTGCAGATGTTCGACCTGGGCACGCCACATCGTCGCCGAGGTACGGATGCCGTGCACCATCACCACCGTCGTCGCCACACCCGCCAGCTTACGGAGCGACGGCACCGCCGGGGCCGAGCACGGCGCAGGCCCCGGACACCCGCCGAAGCGGGGCCGGGGCCTGTGGGGGAGCGGACTGCCGAGGCAGCCGCCCGCTGCGTCAGCCGATGGTCACACGGCGGCGGCGCGTCATCGCCAGCAGAAGCCCGGCGACAAGCAGGAGCGCGCCCCCGAAGGCGAGCCCCCACGGAAGCTCCGCACCGGTGGTGGCCAGTGTGCCCTCACCGACGACCTGCAACGGCAGGTTCAGGACCACCCGGCCGTCGGCACCCAACACGATGAGGTGGTGGGTTCCGAGCGGCAGCGACTGCGGAACGTTCACCGTGAAGGTGACGCGACCGTTCGCATCGGCGGCGGGGATGCCCGTGATCACGATCGGGTCGCTGTTCAGCGTGGCCACGACCTGCTCGAAGGCGCCGAGGCCGGTCAGGGTCACGGTGAACGAAGACCCGCGCTCGATTCGCCCGTCCGCAGACAGGCCCATGCTCGACGCACCCACCGTCACCCCGCCGGTTGCCGGCAGCGTGCTCGTCGGAGAGGGCGACGGCGCGCCGGTCGGCGACGCGCTCGGCGTTGCCGTCGGAGTCGCGGTCGGAGTCGGCGACGGGGTGGTGTCGCTGACCAGGACGGCGCGCCCCACCGACGACGGGGCGATCGGCTTGATCGCCTTCGCGTACGCAAGGGTTGCGTCGAGGTCGACCTGACCGGTGTCGGTGCGGTTCGTCCCCTGGGCGAACGGCGTGAAGCCGTCTCCGCCGTTGGCGAGGAACGAGTTCGTCACCACCGTGAAGGTGTCGGCGTCGGTGATCTTCTTTCCGTCCAGCGACATCGACACGATGTGTCCCGACCGCGAGGCCGTCTGACCGGCGGGCGGCGCATCCTCGGTGTACTCGTAGGTGAACCCCTTCGAGACACCCAGGTGCAGCTTGGGACGGTCGCCCGTCGCCTGCCACTGGCGCGTCAGGATGTCCTTCAGCTGGGCACCCGTGAGCGTCACCGTGACGAGCGTGTTGGCGAAGGGCTGCACGTCGGCGAGCTGCTTGTAGGTGACGGTGCCGTCACCCGTGTAGCGCAGGTCGGCGCGCAAACCGCCCGGGTTCATCAGCGCGATCTGCGCCTTCGTGCCCGCGTAGGCCGGGTTGGTGCTGGTGGCCCAGAGATAGATGTCGGCGACGGTGTTGCCCATGGTCGACTCGACTCCACGGTCCGACCCGCTCGTGCCGCCACGCAGGATGTTGGCCGTGATGGCACCGACCGGCTGGGCGCCGATCGTGTTCGCCTGGGCCGTGAAGCCGGCGACCATCGAGGCGACCGCCGCGTCGGCCGGGTAGGCCTTGGCGAGCGTCTGCGTGGATCCGGTCGCCGACACCAGCTCGTGAGCGTCGGTGTCGTACGTCAGCGAGAGCTGGCCGAGCGCCTTGCCGTACTCGGACGCCTGGATGACGGGACGCAGCTTCCCACTGGAGCCCACCTGCACGTTGCACGCGTAGGTCTGGTGGGTGTGGGCCGACACGATGGCGTCGATGTGGGCCGACGCTCCGCGGATGAGGGTGCCGAACTCCGACGGGTCGGTGGCGACCGCATCGCACTGGTTCGACACCGACGACCCGGAGTGCGTGAGCAGCACGGTCACATCGGCGAGGTCGCCTGCGGCGATCTTGTCGGCGACGCGGTTGGCCGCTTCGAGCTGGTCGCCGAAGTCGATGTCCTTGATGCCCTGCGGATCGACCATGCGTGCCGTGTCGGTGGTGACGGTGCCGATGAAGGCGACGCGCACGCCGTCGAGTGTCTTCACGGTGTACTCCGGCAGCGCCGGCGTCTTCGTGCCCTTCTGGTAGACGTTGGCACCGAGCGCGTAGGGCGAGCCCGCCGCGATCTGCTCCGGCGTCACGTTCGACGGGTCGGTGTTGCCACCGAAGCGCGGAAGCACCCGGTTCTTCAGGTCGGCGAAGCCGCGGTCGAACTCGTGGTTGCCCACCGCCGACACCTCCAGACCGGATGCCTTCAGGGCATCGATGGTCGGGGTGTCCTGCTGGATCAGCGACGTGAACGTCGAGGCCCCGATGTTGTCGCCGGCCGAGACCAGGAGCGTGTTCGGGTTCTGCGCCTTCTTGGCCGCGACGGCGCCGGCGAGGACGGCAGCGCCCGCTTCACCCTGCGATCCGGCCTCGATACGACCGTGGAAGTCATTGATCGTCAGGATGTCGATCGTCGTCGGTGCGCTCTTACGGGCCGACAGACCGACCTTCAGCGGATCGTGGTCGCTCGAGCGGTACGGGCCGTCCTGCCAGAACAGCGTGCCGTGGTTGTTGTAGCGGCTGTACTCCAGCGCCACCGACTCCCCGGAGTTGATGTTCCAGACGTCGCCGCCCGTGACGCGCTTCCAGGCCGCGGCGTTCAGCAGCACGTGGTCGAGCGAGCCGGAGAGGCCGTCGAACGAGTACGTGGAACGCCCCACCTTCAGCGCCGACTCGGCATCCGTGTAACCCGCGTCGTAGAGGACCTTCAGCGGGTCCTCCTGGGTGTAGGAGTTGAAGTCGCCGACGAGCACCGCCGCTTCTCCGTTCGCGGTGAGGGAAGAGACCCAGTCGCGCAGCGCGCTCGCCTGCGCGACCCGGGCCGGGTTCCACGCCCCCTGTCCGTCCTTCTGGTCGGCCTGCGCGCCGCTGGCGCCGCTGGAACCCTTGGACTTGAAGTGGTTGACGACGAAGAGGAACGGCTCGCCGCCACCGGCGGGCGCGAACTTCTGCGCGATCGGCTCGCGCGCGTTGTCGAAGGCCTGTCCGGATCCCGACTGCGTCCCGAGCGCCAGAGCCTCACCGACGGGTGCGACGCGGGCGGGCTGGTAGATGATCGCGTTGCGGATGACGTCCTGCTCGGATGCATCGGGCAGCTGCGCGGATGCCGGGACGTACGCCCACTTCTCACTTCCGGCAGCGGCGTTCAGCGCCGCGACCAGGGTCGCGACAGCCTTGTCGGGCGTCGACGGCGTCGACTTCGCCGAGTTCTCGATCTCCATGAGCCCGACCACCGAGGCGTCCAGTGTGTTGATCGCCGAGACGATCTTCGACTGCTGACGCGCGAGGTCTGCGGCACCCCAGGCTCCGCGGAGGTCGCAGCCTCCCCGGACGTTCGTGCCGACGCCGGCACGGTCGGTGTACGGCTGGCAGGCCGCGTCGGACGAGCCGAGCGTCGTGAAGTAGTTCAGCACGTTGAACGAGCCCACGCTCAGGTCGCCGCCGACGGGGGCAGGAGCTGCGGTACGCGGGTTGGTGAAGCTCGCCTGACCCTGCGTCTTGCCGTCGCCGGCGAGGAAGGTCACCGGGTTCAGCTTCCACGCGTTGTTGCGGTAGTCCAGCACGAACGAGCCGCTCAGGGACGCGGTGGCGCCCACGACGACCGGCTTGTCGAGCGAAACGTACGCCGGCGTCAGGTCTCCGTTCAGGAGCGCACCGGTGCCGTTGTTGGCGCGCGCGGCATAGTCGAGCGAACCGCCGTCGTCGAGGACGACGCCGCGGGCTAGGTTGTCCGCCGCGGCCGCGGCGGCCTCGGCGCTGCCGGGGCGGGCGACGTCCGTCGGCTGACGGAGCACGCCGCTGCCGGCGGCGAGACCCACTTCGCCATAGCGGTTGGTGTTGTTGGTGTTGGTCACCGTGAAGGTGCCGGTGACGCTCACGAGCATCGACTCGAGGCTCTCGCGCTGGGCGATCGAGGCCGGCCACGTCGTGAGCACGACGGGCTTCGGGGCCGCAGCCGCGTCGATCTTGCGAGCCGCGCCCGTGTCGACCGCGAGCGGGTGAGGCCG
>NZ_BADB01000061.1:0-1540 GCF_000333415.1 Microbacterium sp. B24
GATTCGAGCTCGGTCCCGGGGATCCTCTAGAGTCAGCAGCACGCCCGCACCCAGATCCCGCCCGAGAACCCGGAAATCCAAGCCGATGCGACGGAACGCCGAGATCCCGGGCTCCCACAGCAGGTAGAGCGCCAGGGCGATGGGGGCGAACGCGAAGAACTGGGCCAGGAACTGGTTGAGGACGTCCCAGAACTGGGCGGCGTTCGCGCCCGGGTTCAGCGAGGTCGACTGGTCTCCCAAGGCCTGGTCGCGCGTCAGCGCCTGGACAAGCGCGAGCACCGAGGACAGCGCCGAGCGCCCGACCGACAGAGCGAGCACAATGCTGATCTCCCACCACAACCGGGCGCGCGTGCCCCTCAGTCTTGGCAGTTCGGCGGCCTCGGAATCGATCACCTTGTCAGATTGCCATATCGGCCCTGAACTGAGTTAAGGGTCTGTAACGTTTTCCCTAACGGTTTTGATCAACGCTGATCAGAACTTATGGTTTCGGTATCCGCGCCGTGGGTGTTTCACCCGCCTGCGCATCCATCCCTTACCCAGGAGGAAAATTGAAGAAGTCACGCTGGGGAGCACTTGCCGCGGTCACCGCGGCCGGCGCCCTCGCCCTGACGGGCTGCACGGCCAGCGGCGGCGGCAACGCCACCAACGCTGCGCCGACCGGTGGCACCGTCACGATGGCCATCGTGAACGACCTGACGTCGCTGAACAGCAACACGCCGCAGGGCAACCTGGACACCAACGGTCAGTACGTCTACCTGACCACGGGCGGGTTCTTCTACCCGGACAACAGCTTCAACCTCGTCAAGGACGAGTCGTTCGGCACGTACGAGAAGACCTCGGACGACCCGCTGACCGTGAAGTACACGCTCAAGAAGGACCTCAAGTGGTCCGACGGCGAGCCGATCACGGCCGACGACATGGTGCTCGCGTGGGCGATCGCCTCGGGCCACTACGATGACGCGACCACCGACGCGGACGGCAACGTCACGGGTGGCACGCAGTACTTCCAGATCGCGGGTTCGACGGCGGGCATCAACTCGACCGACTTCCCCGAGGTGGGCGACGACAACACGTCGATCACGCTGAAGTACTCCGAGCCCTACGTGGACTGGGAGATCTTCAACCCCATCGCGCAGCCCGCGCACGTCGTGGCCAAGAAGGCCGGCCTCTCCTCGGCCGCTGACCTGACGAAGCTCCTCCAGGGTCTGCCCAAGGGCGACCCGAAGGCTCCCGTCGCCGCGAACGACACCCTGAAGAAGGCTGCGGACTTCGTCAACACGGGCTACGACATCACGTCGTTCCCGACCGACAAGGACCTCCTGGTCACCTCGGGCCCGTGGGTGCTCTCGGCCTGGACGCCGGGTCAGTCGCTCACGTTCGAGCACAACCCCAACTACAAGGGCAACCTCGCGCCGAAGATCGACAAGCTCGTCATGCGTGTCATCGGCGACGCCGCCGCGCAGGTCACGGCTCTGCAGAACGGCGAGGTCGACCTCGTCTACCCGCAGGCATCCGCCGACACGAAGAAGTCGCTCGAGGC
>NZ_BADB01000060.1:0-6807 GCF_000333415.1 Microbacterium sp. B24
CGCACGGATGCCGCTGGCTGCCCAGCGTCGCCCTGGTCGCCGTCTGGCTCATCCCGGCCATCGCCGTACCGGCCGGGGTGGACGTCGTGGCGTTCGTCCTGCTCGCGGCATCCGTGCTGCTGCTCATCCGCGCCGAGACCCGCACCCGCGAGACACCCAGCGCCGCCGCGTCCCCACGCGCCGTCACCGCGCGCGCCGGCGGCGTCGCGGCCGTCGCCACCTCGATCGGCGCCGTCGCGATCATCGCGGCGCTCGCGGTCGGACCCACGCTGCAAGCGTCGGTTCCCGCGGCGGGGTTCGGGACCTCCACGATGATCGATCCGTCGCTGGATCTCGGCAAAGACCTGCGGCGCCAGGACGGCGCGACGGTGCTCACCCTGCGCACCGACGGCACCAGCGTGCCCTACCTGCGCGTGGCGACGCTGTCGCTGTTCGATGGCACGGTGTGGCAGCCCGATCGCACGAGCACGGTCGATCTGAGCGCAGCGCCGCTCGAGCCCGTCGAGCTCTCGGCGGACATCGCCGTCGTACAGACCCGCACGACCGTCGCGATCAAGAACCTCGCGTCGGCGTACGCGCCCGTCCCCTACCCGGCCACCGAGGTCGACGGATTGACCGGGGCGTGGCAGTTCGCCCCGTACAACCGCACCGTCGCCGGCGCGGCCGGAGCGACGCAGGGACAGCAGTACACAGTCGTCTCCGACATCGCCCAGCCGACGCTCGAGCAGATCCGCGCCTCGTCGGCAGGAGGTGCGGGTCTGCGCATCGACGTGGACTCCATCCCGGCAGGCAGCCCGCCGATCATCGCGCAGCTCGCTCGCCAGGTCACCGCGCAGGCCGCCACCGACTACGACAAGCTCATCGCTCTGCAGGACTGGTTCCGCGGTCCGGAGTTCACCTACTCGCTCGACGCGCCGGTGCAGGACGGCTTCGACGGACAGGGCGTCGACGCCGTGGCCGCCTTCCTCCAAGCCAAGACCGGATACTGCGTGCACTTCGCGGGCGCCTTCGCCCTCATGGCTCGCAGCTTCGGCATGCCGACGCGGATCGTGGTCGGGTTCCTTCCCGGCTCGTTCACGGGCCAGGTCGTCGACGGCCAGCGCGTCATCGATGTGACGGGGCGCCAACTGCACGCGTGGCCCGAGGTGTACTTCCGCGGCATCGGATGGGTCCCGTTCGAGCCGACCAAAGGCCTCGGCACCGAGACGCGGTTCGACAGCGCAGCCTCGACCGCGACCACGCCGCCGACGACCTCGGCCACTCCGGAGGCGACGACCGCTCCGACGACCGCTCCGACGGCCGACGTGAACGATCCGCAGCAGGGCGCGCAGACGGATGCCGCAGGCTCGGGCCCGACGCTGATCGATCTGCGTCCGCTGCTGAGCATCCTCGGCGCCGTAATCGTGGTCGCCGCGCTGCCGGGGGTGGCGGGGGCGGTGCGGCGGCTCATGCTGCGCCGGCGCGGAACGGTGACCGCCGCGTGGCGCCTCGTGCAGGACACCGCGATCGACGCGGGGTTGCCGGTGCCGTCGTCGCGCTCGCCACGCGCCTTCGGCGCCTTCCTCGTCAGCGCCGGGGGCGCCCCCGCGACGCCGATGTCTCAGCTCGTGGCCGCCGTCGAGCGGGCGAACTACGCGGCGGACGCGGCCGGCGCGGGCCCGGATACCGCCGCGATGAGCGCCGCTGTCGGCATCCGATCGGCCATGCTGGCGGCACTGCCCGCAGCGCGGCGCGCGCGCGTCGTGGCGCTGCCGTGGTCGCTCGTCGTGCGGCCGGGCTCCGGCCTGGCCGATCGCGACGCGCCGGCCTGAACCGGCGCGTCGCGATCAGTCATCAGCTGCGCGCGAGTGCCGGGGCCTGCTCGTCGGCGTCGTCGGCCGAGTCGTCGGCGAACGGCTCGCCGTCGCGCGGCGCGTCGTACAGCTCGCGGTCCAGGATGCCCTCGCGCTTCGCGACGATCGTGGGCACCAGGGCCTGGCCTGCGACGTTGACCGCGGTGCGGCCCAAGTCGAGGATCGGGTCGATCGCGAGGAGCAGACCGACACCCTCCAGCGGCAGGCCGAGGGTGGAGAGGGTCAGCGTGAGCATGACCGTCGCACCGGTGGTGCCGGCCGTGGCCGCCGAGCCCACGACCGAGACGAGCGCGATCAGCAGGTACGACACGATGTTCAGCTCGATGCCGAAGAACTGGGCGACGAAGATCGCGGCGATCGCCGGGTAGATCGCGGCGCAGCCGTCCATCTTGGTCGTGGCACCCAGCGGCACCGCGAACGAGGCGTACTCGCGCGGCACGCCGAGGTTGCGCTCGGTCACGCGCTGGGTCAGCGGGAGTGTGCCGATCGAGGAGCGCGAGACGAACCCGAGCTGCACGGCCGGCCAGACGCCGGAGAAGTACTGCTTGATCGACAGGCCGTGGCTCTTGACGAGGATCGGGTAGACGACGAACAGCACGAGCACGAGTCCGACGTAGACGGCCACGACGAACCAGACCAGCGTGAGCAGCTTGTCGGTGCCGTACTGCACGACCGCCGAGGCGATGAGGCCGAGAGTGCCGAGGGGCGCGATCCGGATGATCCACCAGAGCACTCGCTGCACGATCTTCAGCGACGACTGCGTGAACGCGACGAACGGCTCGGCGCGCTTGCCGACCTTGAGCGCGGCGATGCCGACGGCGACCGAGACCACGATGACCTGGAGCACGTTGAATCCGACCGTCGAGGTGATCGCACCGGAGTCGCTTGCGGAGCTCGAGACGGTCAGACCCAGGACGTTCTGCGGAATGAGGCCCTTGAGGAAGTTCCACCACGTGCCGACCGTGTAGGGGGCGCCGGTCGTGAGCTGGTCGTGGGCGACGCGGTTACCGGGCTGGATCGTGATGCCCAGGACGATGCCGATGGTCACGGCGATGAGCGCCGTGATCCCGAACCACAGCAGGGTCTGACCCGCCAGCCGCGCGGCGTTGGTCACGTTGCGCAGCTGCGTGATGCTGGCGACGACCGCGAGGAAGATGAGCGGGACGACGGCAGCCTTCAGCAGCGTCACGTAGGACGAGCCGATGGTCGACAGGGTCGCGGACAGGCCGTTGGGGTTGCCCGCGGCATCCGGACCGAGGTTCAGGGCGAGGATGCCGAGCAGGATGCCGGCGATCAGCGCGACCGTGATCTGGAAGCCGAACGAGCGGTAGAACGGCTTCTTCGGCTTGGGCGGACGCGCGGCGGGCGCGGTGGTGCTGGTGGAACTCATGAGGGGGATATCTCCTGTGTCGGCGGATGCCGGGTGGAACTTCGCAGGGTGTCGACGTTACGTCGCGACCGGTGCACTCGCGAGTCACGATGACGCACGATGACGCGGGTGAGACGCGAACGCGGACCGCCCGTCACTCCAACGGCGGCGATGACCGGTGCATTCCCGGCGGTCGGGATTCGTTTCTCGCTCCCGTCGAGCCGCAGCCGGTCAGCTCAGGCTGGCGATGAGTTCCTGCACCCGCCCCTTGATGTCGTCACGCACCCCGCGGACGACCTCGACGGGCTGGCCCGCCGGGTCGGTCAGCTGCCAATCCTCGTAGCGCTTTCCAGGGAAGATGGGGCATGCATCCCCGCATCCCATCGTGATGACGACGTCGGCCTGGCGCACGGCGTCCGTCGTCAGAATCTGCGGGGTGGCCGAGGACAGGTCGATGCCTTCTTCGGCCATCACGGCCACGGCTGCCGGGTTGACCGCGTTGCCCGGCTCGCTGCCGGCCGAGAACACATCGATGCGGTCGCCGGCGAGCGCACGGAGGTATCCGGCGGCCATCTGAGAGCGGCCGGCGTTGTGCACGCAGACGAAGAGGACGGCGGGCTTTGTGGAGTCGGTCATGGCATTCCTCGTTCGGGTGTCAGGAGAGGGCGGGCGCGGTCGGGATGATCGAGACGGGCTGAGGCGGCGGTGCGCAGCAGGCGCCGCCACGCGAAGCGCCCGAGGCGTCGAAGAGCCCGGCACCGCCGCACACGCCAGTATCGGGCAAGACCAGCTCGACACGCCGTGCGGCCTCGTGATCGCCCGCCACTTCGGCCACGACGCTGCGCACCTGCTCGTACCCGGTGAGCGCGAGAAAGGTCGGCGCGCGGCCGTACGACTTCGCGCCGACGATGAAGAAACCCGGTTCGGGGTGGGCGAGGTCGGCGGCGCCGGTGGCGGCGACCGAGCCGCACGAGTGCACGTTCGGATCCACCTCGGCGGCGATGCGAACGGGAGCCTGCAAGGTGGAGTCGAGCTCCAGACGCAGCTCTGACAGGAACGACAGGTCGGGGCGGAACCCGGTGAGCACGACGGCCCTGTCGGCAGCGAGGTGACGACCGTCCTCCGCCACGAGGACCACGCCATCACCGGCATCCGTGACGCGTTCCACGCGGAACCCCGTCACGAGCGAGACGAGACCGGCATCCACGAACTCCTTCGCCCGGATGCCGAGGGCTCCGCGCGCGGGCAGCTCGTCTGCTTCACCCCCGCCGAACGCCTTCCGCGCGCTCGCACGACGCAGCGCCCAGGTCACCGTCGTGGACGGGTCGCGGCGCGCCAATCGTGCCAGGGCCAAGACCGCGGTGAGGGCGGAATGCCCGGAACCGACGACGACGGTGTGTCTGCCCTCGAACCCGGAGCGATCTCGGAAATCAGGGATGCGGTAGCTGAGCCGGTCGGCCGCCGCGCGCTCGCCGAGAGCCGGCAGACCGTCCGCACCCGCGGGGTTGGGGGTCTCCCACGTACCGGAGGCGTCGATGACGGCGCGTGCCGCGAGGCGGTAGTCGTCGCCGCCGGTCGGTCGGACGTGCACCGTGAAGGGCTGATCGCCGCGACCGGCATCGACGAGGCGGTCGCGTCCCGACCGCGAGACGCCGACGACGCGCGCGCCGTAACGAACACGATCGCCGAGCGCGTCGGCCAGCGGTGCGAGATAGCGACCGATCCACTGCGCGCCGGTCGGGTAGCCGCTCGGCGGCGGTGTCCAGCCCGTCGCGTCAAGAAGGCGGGCGCTGGCGGCATCGACGAGCTCGGACCAGTCGGAGAACAGGCGCACATGGCCCCACTCGGCCACCGCAGCGGCCGGAGTGTCTCCCGCTTCGAGCACGACGACCGGCATCCGGCGTTCGATCAGGTGAGCGGCGGCGGCGAGCCCCTGGGGGCCGGCGCCGATCACGGCGACGGGCAGTACGTCATCCACCGGAGTCCTCCTTCGTATCGACATCTGTCGATGGGTCAAGATTCCGGCATGCATCGACAGATGTCAATACGAGGTGCACAATCGAAAGATGCCGACGCTGCTGCCCCTCCTGACGAACACCGCCGACGGGTGCAGCTCGACCGCGCCCGCGAATGCACTGACGGCGGACGAGGCAGAGACGCTCGCCCGCACCTTCAAGGCGCTCGGCGACCCCACGCGGGTGCGCCTGCTGTCGCTGATCGCCGCATCGCAGGGCGGTGAAGCCTGCATCTGCGACCTCACCGCACCGGTCGGCCTCTCCCAGCCGACCGTGTCCCACCACATGAAGCTTCTCGTGGATGCCGGGCTCGCCACGCGTGAGCAGCGCGGGCGCTGGGCGTACTTCCGCGTCGTCACCGATGCCCTCGACCAGGCCGCGAACGCGCTCCGCCCGTGAAGGCGGTCGCGATCCGCGCGATGCGGCCCGAAGATTGGCCGGAGGTCGAGGCGATCTATCGCGAAGGCCTCGCCACGGGAAACGCCAGCTTCGAGGCTGAGCCGCCCGCGTGGGAGGCCTTCGACACCGGCAAGCTCGGCGTCGGCCGGTTGGTCGCCGTCGACGCCGACGGCGGCGTCACCGGCTGGGTCGCCGCGTCGGCCGTCTCCACCCGCGAGGTGTACCGCGGCGTCGTCGAACACTCGGTGTACGTCGCCGCCCGCGTTCGCGGGGGCGGTGTGGGACGGGCGCTGCTTGCCGCTTTCGTCGAGGCGGTGGATGCCGCCGGGGTATGGACCGTGCAGTCGGGCATCTTCCCGGACAACCATGCGAGCCTCGCCCTTCACGAGCGAGCGGGGTTCCGCCGCGTCGGTCACCGGGAGCGCATCGCGCTCATGACCTACGGACCGTGGGCGGGTCAGTGGCGCGACACGATCCTGGTCGAACGTCGCCGCCCCGACGGAGCGCCGTAACGCGAGAACCCCGCCCAGGCTTTCGCGTGGACGTCAGTCCTGCAGCCAATCCACGCCGCCGCGCAGTGGCCTCCAACCGAACCGAACTCTCTCCAGCTCAACTTCGTCAGCATCGCGCGGTAGCCACTCGACTCTCCACTGCTCGAGCAACGATCCCACCTCGTCGTTGCCTCTGAAGTACATATCACCGGGAACTCCGTCTACAGCTGGCGGATCCAAGACGAACGTCCACCACTCCGCGCCGGTGTCGGGGTAGACGAACAGAAGTCGACCCACCCACGGACCAGATGTCACGCGCGCGAGTCGCCCCTGGTCACCCCAGAAGCCATTCGTGAGTTCCATGCGAGACATCCTCGACTGGTTTGCGCACCACACGCCAGGGGCAAGGCTCCCGACTGGATCGCCGATCACGTCGATCCTGCTCGCTTTCCAAAGACAGCGCGAATGCGAGAACCCCGCCCAGGCTTTCGCGTGGACGGGGTTCTCGACTGAGCGGAAGTGACAGGATTTGAACCTGCGAGGCGAGTTACCCCGCCTACATGGATTCCAGCCATGCTCCTTAGGCCGCTCGGACACACTTCCGTCGACGATCCTATCAGCCGCTGCGACAGCCGCCGTCGCTCAGGCGGTGGTGGGGAGATCACCGGCCAGCAGCAACT
>NZ_BADB01000059.1:0-7758 GCF_000333415.1 Microbacterium sp. B24
CGGGGACGCCCCGCGACCTGTGATAGCTGACGAGCTTCGTGACCGTCACCGGCACGCCCGCCTTCGCCTGTACGCGATAGACGTTCTTCGCGATGTCGGGTTCGATGAGCGTGCGCGAGGAGTACTCGTTCTCGGTGTCGACGATGTGGTCGGCGACGACCGCCATCGTCATCCCCGACGCGTTCACCCGGTACGACAGGGCGACGCGGTCGCCGTCCTGCCAGTACTCCTCGGGGTGCAGGACGCGGTCTTCGATCTTCTCCGCCTTGCGCGGGTCGAAGCCCTTCTTCGCAGCGCCGCCGGGCGCCGATCCACCGTAGACGTCTTGCCCGTCCTGGCGGTTGACGATCTGGCAGCTGATCGTCACCGGCGCATCGCTGTTGAGCACCGTCACGGTGACGCGCATGACGGCGAGATGACGCTCCTCGAAGGAGACCATCCGCTCGAAGTCGATCACGACGTCCTTGCCGCTGGGCGTCATCCACCGGATGTGACGCGTGAGCGTGCCCGCGCGCATGTCCAACGCGCGCTCGTACTCGCGGATGTCGGCGACGTCGAACGACAGGGGCTCATCGTCGACGTAGACGCGCATGACCTTGGCGTCCGGAGCGTTGATGATCGTCTGCCCGACCTCGGCGAAGCCGTAGGCCTGCTCGGCGTGACGGATCGGGAAGATCTCGTGGAAGCCGTTGATGAACGTGCCGTGCTCGTGGGCGTGGCGTCCCTCGGGCTGATTGCCGCGCAGGCCCAGATAGCCGTTGCCGAGCGCGAACAGCGTCTCGGTGACCCCGACGTCGTCCAGGGAGAAGCGCGTCTCCACGAGGCGCCACGGGTCGATCGGAAAACGGTCGCGATCCATCCTGTCCATCCTTTCGTCGGAAGGGCCGGTCATCGGGTGACGAAAGCCGAGAGATCGTCGACGACGAGCGTCGCGCCGAGATCGAGCAGCGCCTGCGCCCCGGCGCCGCGGTCGACGCCCACGACGAGGCCGAAGCCGGCGGCCGCCGCCGACGCGACGCCGGAGTGGGCGTCTTCGACCGCGGCGCTGCGGGCGGGATCGACGCCGAGCATGCGGGCACCGGCCGCGAACATGTCGGGGGCGGGCTTGGAGCGCAGCCCCTCTCGCGCCGAGACCACCCCATCGACGACGACGGGGAAGAACTCACGGATGCCGGCGATCGTCAGCACCTCTTCGGCGTTCTTCGAGCTCGACACGACGCCGATCGGAGTCCCCGCGGCGCGCAGCTGCTCGATCAGCGCGAGAGAGCCCGGATACGGGGCGATGCCGTCGGTGCGCAGCACGCGGGCGAACACCTCGTTCTTGCGGTTGCCGATGCCGCAGACCGTGTCGGCGGTGATCGGGTCGGACGGGTCCCCCCACGGCACTTCCACGTCGCGCGAGCGCAGGAGGCTCGCGACGCCGTCGTAGCGCTGCTTTCCGTCGAGATAGCGGAAGTAGTCGTCCTCCGTGTACGGCGGCTCGATCCCCCACGAGGTGAACAGCTCGGTGAACATCGACTGCCACGCGTGCATGTGCACGTCGGCCGTCGGCGTCAGCACGCCGTCCAGGTCGAAGAGCACGCCGTCGAGTGCGCGCAGGTCAGGAAGCTCGGGAAGCTCGGCTGTCACGGGTTCAGCGTAGTGGCCCGGTGCGCCGTGCACGTCACGAAGCGACGACCGCGAGGGTCTGCCGCGCGATCTCCAGCTCCTCGTTGGTGGGAACGACGAGCACGGTGACGGCGGAGTCGTCGGTGGAGATGGTGCGGATGCCGCGTTCGCGGGCCTCGTTGCGCGTCGGATCGATGCGGATGCCGAGGAATCCCAGCGTCGCCATCGCCTCCGCCCGCACGAGAGGGGAGTTCTCCCCCACCCCGGCGGTGAACGAGATGACATCCACGCCGCCGAGCTGTGCGATGTAGGCGCCGATATAGGCACGCAGTCGGTGGATGTAGACGTCGAAGGCGAGCATGGCCGCCCCCGCACCCTCGGCGCGGCGCTCCTCGATGTCACGCATGTCCGACACGCCGGCCAGCCCCAGCACACCGCTGCGCTTGTTGAGGAACTCGTCCAGCTCCCCGGGGCTCATGTCCTCGCGACGGGCGAGCACGAGCAGCACCGAGGGGTCGAGGTCGCCGGAGCGAGTGCCCATGACCAGGCCTTCCAGGGGGGTGAGGCCCATTGAGGTGTCGACGGAGTGCCCACCGTCGATCGCGGTGATGGAGGCGCCGTTGCCCAGGTGCAGCACGAGCTGCTTGAGCTCTCGCAGAGGCCGCTCCACATACGCCGCGGCGGCCTCGCTGACGAACTTGTGACTGGTGCCGTGGAAGCCGTAGCGGCGGATGCGGTGCTTGCGCGCGATCGTCTGGTCGATCGCATAGGTGTACGCCGCCGGCGGGAGCGTCTGGTGGAAGGCCGTGTCGAACACGGCGACGTGCGGCAGGGCAGGGAACGCGGCGCGCGCGGCGCGGACGCCCTGCAGCGCCCCGGGGTTGTGCAGGGGGGCGAGCACCGACAGCTCGTCGATGTTGATCTCGACCAGATCGTCGATCAGCGTCGGGCGGAAGAAGCGGGCGCCGCCCTGGACGACGCGGTGCCCCACCGCCGACGGCGGGGTCTCGACCAGCGACGGACCGTACTCCTCGAACGCGTCGAGCATCACGCGGAAGCCGGCGGTGTGGTCGGGGATCGGCAGTTCGCGCGAGTGATCGGCATCCCCCACCTTGTGGCGGGCCGAGCCGGTCTCCTGACCGATGCGCTCGACGAGACCCGACGCCAGCGCCGTCTGGGACTCGACGTCGACGAGCTGATACTTGAACGACGAGGAGCCGCTGTTGATGACGAGGACGACGGTCATGCGTTGTTTCCCTGCTGCTGGTTCTGCGCCTGGATCGCGGTGATGGCGATCGTGTTGACGATGTCTTCGACCAGCGCGCCGCGCGACAGGTCGTTGATGGGCTTGTTGAGTCCCTGGAGCACCGGCCCCATGGCGATCGCACCCGCCGAGCGCTGCACCGCCTTGTACGTGTTGTTTCCGGTGTTGAGGTCGGGGAAGACGAACACGGTCGCCCGTCCCGCGACGGCGGAGTCGGGCATCTTCGCCTTGGCGACGGCAGCGTCGGCCGCGGCGTCGTACTGGATCGGGCCTTCGACCAGCAGCTGGGGGGCGCGCTCGCGGACGAACGCCGTGGCCTCGCGGACCTTGTCGACGTCCTCCCCCGACCCGGACTCGCCGGTGGAGTACGACAGCATCGCGATGCGCGGCTCGATGCCGAACTGACGTGCCGTGGCGGCCGACGAGATGGCGATGTCCGACAGCTGCGCGGCGGTCGGGTCGGGGATCACGGCGCAGTCACCGTAGACGAGCACGCGGTCGGCGAGCGCCATGAGGAACACACTGGAGACGACTGAGACGCCCGGGCGCGTCTTGATGATCTCGAACGCGGGTCGGATGGTGTGCGCCGTCGTGTGGGCGGCACCCGACACCATGCCGTCGGCCAGCCCCAGGTGCACCATCATCGTGCCGAAGTACGACACGTCGGTGATGGTGTCGGCCGCCTTCTCGTACGTGATGCCCTTGTGCTTGCGCAGCTCGGCGTACTCCTCGGCGAAGCGGTGCACGATCTGCGGGTCGAACGGGCTCAGCACCTGCGCGGCGCTCAGGTCGAGGCCGAGCTCCACCGCGCGACCACGCACCTCCGCCTCGTCGCCGAGGATCGTCAGGTCGGCGATGCCACGGGCGAGCACGGTGGCCGCCGCCCTCAGCACGCGGTCGTCGCCGCCTTCCGGCAGCACGATGCGCTTACGGCCGGTGCGGGCGCGCTCCAGGAGCTGGTACTCGAACATCAGCGGCGTCACGACGGTGGAGTGGGCGAGCCCGAGGGCACGCGTGAACTCGTCGGTGTCGACGTGCTGCTCGAACAGGGCCAGCGCCGTGTCGTAGCGGCGCTGCGAGCCGGCGGCGAGGCGGCCGCGGGTGCTCATGACCCGGACGGCGGTGTCGTACGTGTCCAGGTCGGTCTGGATGATCGGAAGCGGCGAGTCCAGGCCCACCATGAGGTCCTGCACGGCCGGTGGCAGCGGGAACGGACCATTGAGGATGATGCCCGCGATCGAGGGGAAGGTGCCCGACGAGTTCGCCAGCAGCAGTCCGAGCAGCACCTCGGTGCGATCGGCCGGCACGATGACGATGGCACCCTCGGTGAGGCGCGGGAGGATGTTGTTGAGCGACATACCCGCGACGACCACGTCCAGCACTTCGCGCACGAGCAGCGCCTCGTCACCACGAAGAAGCGTGCCGCCGAGGGCGAGCATGATGTCGCGGACGGCCGGGGCGACGAGGAACACGTCTTCGGGGATGGACCACACCGCGACCTCGGCCTCACGATTGCCGTCGACCGCGGGCACGCCGCGCACGACGTCGCCGATCGCCGCGTTGATCTCGTCGAGGTGCGCGGGGTCGGCGCGGTTGGTGATGACCGCGAACAGCTCGGCGCGCTGGTGCGTGATGTCGGTGAGGGCGAGTTCGGTGAGCTGCGCCAGCTGCTGCGGCGTGCGCGGAACGCTCACCCCGAGGCGGTCGCCCTGGTCTGCCCGACCGTTGAGCACGACCAGCACGGGAGCGCCGAGGTTCGCCGCGATGCGGGCGTTGTAGCCGAGCTCGCTGGTCGAGCCGACGTCCGTGAAGTCACTGCCGACCACGACGACCGCGTCGCACTTCGCCTCGACGGCCTTGAACCGCTCGACGATGCGCGAGAGCGCGGCATCCGGGTCTCGTCGCACGTCGTCGTAGGTGACGCCCACGGCCTCCTCGTAGTCGAGGTCGACGCCGATGTGATCGAGGAGCATCTCGAGCACGTAGTCGCGTTCGTCGATCGAACGGGCGATGGCCCGGAACACGCCCACACGGGGAGTGGAACGGGTCAGTGCGTCGAGCACTCCGAGGACGATGGTCGATTTGCCGGACAGCCCCTCGGTGGAGGTGATGTAGATGCTCTGCGCCACGGGTTCCAGCCTAGGTGGGGGGCGCTGCGGCCCGGCAGGGATCTGCCGGAGAAAACCTTCCGGCGGGACGGAAGCCGCGCCGTGTCGGGGCCGCGCGACGAGCCGGGCACCGGAGATTCCGGGCAAAAGAAAGACTCTCCGCGAACCCGGCAGAGCCTGGTTACCCTTGCTACGTTTCCGTCCTGGGGGAGTTGGCCTGGGTGCCGCCTCGCGGAGAGCTGTATGCGAGTTTACCCGACGACCGGCCCATGCCTCGCCAGCCGGGTTAGCATCGAGCAAGCACCGCCGCTGAGACAGGGAGACGCATGCCCGACCACCCGCTCACCGCCGAATCGTTCGCTCGCGCGGCCGAGGCCATCGAATCCTCGATCACGCGCGTCATCGACGGCAAACCGGATGCCGTGCGCGCCGCGCTCGTCTGCCTCCTCGCCGAAGGACACCTCCTCATCGAGGATGTGCCCGGTGTCGGTAAGACGATGCTGGCGCGGGCGCTCGCGGCATCCGTCGACGCGAGCGTGCGTCGCATCCAGTTCACGCCCGACCTCCTCCCCGGCGACGTGACGGGCGTGAGTGTCTACAACCCCGTCGATCGCGAGTTCGAGTTCAAGCCGGGTGCCGTCTTCGCGCAGATCGTCATCGCCGACGAGATCAACCGGGCCTCACCGAAGACGCAGTCGGCTCTTCTGGAGGCGATGGAGGAGCATCAGGTCACCGTCGACGGCACCAGCCACCCGCTCGCCGACCCGTTCCTCGTCGTCGCGACGCAGAACCCGCTCGAGATGGAGGGCACGTATGCCCTGCCCGAGGCGCAGCGCGACCGCTTCATGATGCGCATCTCCATGGGCTACCCCGATGCCGAGAGCGAAGTCCTGATGCTGCGTCAGCGCGAGCGCATCAACCCTCTCGACGCGCTCACTCCCGTGCTCGGCGCCGGCGACGTCAGGGACCTCATCGCCTGGGTGCGCGGTGTGCACGTCTCCCCCGCCGTCGAAGAGTACGCCGTCGGGCTGTCGCGGGCGACACGCGAGCACCCCGACCTGCGCCTCGGGGCGAGCCCCCGTGCGACCTTGCAGCTCGTGCGCGCCGCCAAGGTGCGCGCGGCGCTGGACGGACGCGAGTTCGTCATTCCGGATGACGTGGCGGCGCTCGTCGAGCCGGTGTTCGCTCATCGACTGATCGCGTCGCGTGGCACCGCGTCGGCTCGAGGCCGCTCCAGCACGGAGACGATCGGCGCCGTGCTGAGCGCGATCGTCGGCGCGGTGCGCGTGCCGCTCGCGACCCGCTGATCGAGAGCGCCCGATGCCCCGCTGGCCCCTGCTGTCTCGCCTGCCGCTGACCCTGCGCGGCCTGGGCGCACTGGTGCTCGCCGCGGCGTGCGGCATGCTGGCCCAGCGCTTCGGCATCGCGGAGCTCGCCTACGTGGGCGCGCTGTTGGCGGCAGCCGTGGTCGTCAGCGCCGCCACCCTGTATCTGCTCCCGAGCTCCGCGCGGGTGACCCGCGCCTTCTCCCCCGACGTCGCCGCCGCCGGCAGCGAGGTGCGGGTGCGCCTCACCGTCGAGATCCGTTCCTCTCTGCCCACCAGCGAGGCGCGGTGGCGTGACGCCGTGCCCGACGGCGTGGTCGCGGCATCCACGGCCGGCGCCGCGCCGGACGGCGTGCTGCCGCCGACCGGGTCGGCGATCGCCGGCCCGTCGCAGGTCGAGGTCGACTACGCCGTGCGCGCCGAGCGCCGTGGACTTCGCCGCGTGGGGCCCTTGGCACTCGTGACGACCGATCCGTTCGGCTTCACACGGCGGCGCCGGACGGTCGGCGACACCTCGCCGCTGGTGATCGTGCCCGAGATCGTCGATCTCGACGAGCTGCACGACCTCCCCGGCGACGCCGGGGGCAGCACCCGCAGCGTGACGGATCGGATGGGTCAGGGCGCCGACAACCTGATCCCGCGCACGTATGCACCCGGCGACTCGATGCGACGCATCCACTGGCGTGCCAGCGCTCATCGCGACGAGCTGATGGTGCGTCAGGAGGAGCAGGAGACGACCCCCGAAGCCGTCGTCTTGCTCGATCGCGGCGCGGGCGCCAAGGGCGTCGCCTTCGTGCTCACGGGCCTCACGGTCGCCAACGTCGTCGGTGTGCCGTTCGGCACCTTCCTCGGCCAGCGCTTCGGGTGGCGGATCGCATTCCTCGTCGTCGCCCTCATCTTCGCCCTCGCCGCAGTGATGATCGCGCTGACCGTGCCGGCCCATGCGGGCGATCCCGGACGGACGCTCCGCGCGGAGCTGCGCGCGCTGCGGATCGGCCAGGTATGGCTGACCCTGGGGGTCGGTGCGGTCGGGTTCGGCGGGTTCTTCGCGGCCTACAGCTACGTCGCGTCGATCGTCACCGATGTCGCGGGAGCTCCCGCCGCGGTGGTGCCGGTGATCCTCATCGTCATGGGTATCGGCATGACGATCGGAAATCTCGTCGGCGGCCACCTTGCCGATCGCGACCTCAAACGCACGATGCTGGCGGGCCTCGGCGCTCTCATCGTGGTGCAGGCGCTCCTCGCCCTCACTGCGGGTGCGCTGATCGCGCTCGGGCTGTTCATCTTCTTGGTCGGCTTCGTGTCGTCGGTGTTGAGCCCGTCGATTCAGACACGGCTGATGGACGTCGCGGGCGACAACCAGTCCATCGCCGCGGCGCTGAACCACTCCGCGCTGAACATCGGCAACGCCACCGGGGCGTTCCTCGGTGGCGTCGTGATCGCGGCCGGCTCG
>NZ_BADB01000058.1:0-997 GCF_000333415.1 Microbacterium sp. B24
GAGCTCGGTCCCGGGGATCCTCTAGAGTCCTGCCAGTGCAGGGTGAACGACAGTGACGGCCAGGCCTTGGGCAGGCGCGGATCGAAGCTCAGCTCGCCGTAGTGATCCCGCATGCCGCCGAAGCCGGCGACCAGCGCGGTCCAGACGCCGCCGGCGGAGGCCACGTGCACCCCGTCGGACGCGTTGTGGTGCAGGTCGCCGAGGTCGACGAAGATCGACTGCGAGAAGTACTCCAGAGCCAGATCTTGGTACCCGACCTCTGCCGCAAGGATCGCCTGGACGACCGCCGACAGCGTCGAATCTCCCGTCGTCAGCGGGTCGTAGTACTCGAAATCGGCCAGCTTCTCCTCGTCGGTGAAGTGATTGCCCTGCAGGTACAGCGCCAGCACGACATCGGCCTGCTTGAGCACCTGGTACCGGTAGATCACGAGCGGGTGGAAGTGCAGCAGCAGCGGACGCTGCTCCCGCGGCGTGTTCTCCAGATCCCATACCTCGCGCTCGAGGAACACCTCGTCCTGAGGATGGATGCCGAGGCCCTCGCTGTACGGGATGTGCATCGCCTCCGCGGCGGCATCCCACGCGTCCGCCTCCGACGGGTCGAACGAGAGACGCTCCACCATCTGCGCGTAGTGCTCCGGCGCATCCTGCGCCATCTCACGCACGATACGCGCCGCGAAACGCAGGTTGAAGCGCGCCATCACGTTCGTGAACAGGTTGTCGTTGACGACCGTCGTGTACTCGTCGGGACCGGTGACGCCGTGGATGTGGAACACCTCGGGCTGGCCGTCCTCGGTGAAGCGCCAGAACCCGAGCGTGGCCCAGAGCCGCGCCGTCTCGACGGCGATGTCCACGCCCTCGCGGTACAGGAACTCGTCGTCGCCCGTGGCACGCACGTACTTGGCGAGCGCGAAGCTGACGTCGGCGTTGATGTGGTACTGCGCGGTGCCGGCGGCGTAGTAGGCCGGACTCTAGAGGATCCCCGGGACCGAGCTCGAAT
>NZ_BADB01000057.1:0-1412 GCF_000333415.1 Microbacterium sp. B24
ATCGACATGGACGAGGTCGAGCGCCTCGCCGTCGAGCACGAGCCGAAGGTCATCATCGCCGGCTGGTCGGCTTATCCGCGCCAGCTCGACTTCGCGCGCTTCCGGGCCATCGCCGACAAGGTCGGTGCGTTGCTGTGGGTCGACATGGCGCACTTCGCCGGGCTCGTCGCCGCGGGCCTGCACCCCTCCCCGGTGCCGCACGCGCACGTGGTGAGCTCCACCGTGCACAAGACCATCGGCGGACCCCGCTCGGGCTTCATCCTCACCAACGACGCCGACATCGCCAAGAAGATCAACTCGGCGGTCTTCCCCGGCCAGCAGGGCGGCCCGCTCATGCACGTGATCGCCGCGAAGGCCACGGCGTTCAAGCTCGCCGCGACCCCCGAGTTCCGCGAGCGTCAGGAGCGCGTCATCCGCGGCGCGGCGATCCTCGCCGACCGGCTCTCGCAGCAGGACGTGAAGGATGCCGGGATCTCCGTGCGTTCGGGCGGCACCGACGTGCACCTCGTGCTCGTCGACCTCCGCGACGCGGCGATCGACGGCAAGCAGGCCGAAGACCTGCTGCACGAGATCCACATCACGGTCAACCGCAACGCGGTGCCCAACGACCCGCGTCCGCCCATGGTGACGTCGGGACTGCGCATCGGCACCCCCGCGCTCGCGACCCGTGGCTTCGGTGACGCGGAGTTCACCGAGGTCGCCGACATCATCGCGCTCGCGCTGCTGCCGGACGCGGATGTCGAGTCGCTGCGCACGCGCGTGGCCGCGCTGACCGCCGCCTTCCCGCTGTACCCCGGCCTCGCCCAGTAACGGCTCGCCATCCCGGCATCCCCTGTCTGCGAGACACCACCTTCGCACCGAGAAACCGTCTGGCGACGTGTGTCTCGGTGCGGGAGTGGTGTCTCGCGGGACGATTTCTGAGGAGAGAACATGACGGCACAGAAACTCGACGGCCGCGCGACGGCCGCGGCCATCAAGGCGGAGCTCGCCGAGCGCGTCGCGAAACTGAAGGCGCACGGCGTCACACCGGGCATCGCCACGGTGCTGGTGGGGGCCGACCCGGCATCGCAGCTGTACGTCGGGATGAAGCACCGTGAGTCCGAGGCGATCGGCATGAACTCGATTCAGGTCGAGCTGCCGGCCGACGCCACGCAAGCCGACGTCGAGGCCGAGATCGACCGCCTCAACGCCGACCCGACCTGCCACGGCTACATCGTGCAGCTGCCGCTGCCGCGTCACCTCGACACGGATCGCATCCTGGAGCGGATCGATCCGGCCAAAGATGCCGACGGCCTGCACCCGACCAACCTCGGCAAGCTCGTGCTGAACGTCAACGACGAGATCACCTCGCCGCTGCCGTGCACGCCGCGCGCCGTGATCGAGCGACTCTAGAGGATCCCCGGGACCGAGCT
>NZ_BADB01000056.1:0-1669 GCF_000333415.1 Microbacterium sp. B24
ATTCGAGCTCGGTCCCGGGGATCCTCTAGAGTCTGTCACGTGCTCGTCGACCACGAGACAGCGCAGCGGCGCGCCGTCGTCGTGGCACGCGAAGCCCCGCTCGACGACCTGCCGATAGGGCACGAGCGCCAGCACCTCTCGCGGGGTGCCCGTCGCGTCCGTCAGCGGGATGTCGGACAGCAGGGGGACGTCGACCACCTCGCCGACGAGGAGCTCGACGGTGCCGGCATCCCGGGCGATCAGGGCGAACGGACGTTCCGCGCGCAGCACGGACTCCAGCGGGGAGGGGCTCGGGGTCATCGCCGGGCCTTTCTTCAGGTCGGGCGGGCTGCATTCGTCCGGGAACGAAAAGACCGCCTCGAGGGCGGTCTGTGTCGTGGGTCGCGAGCACACCGCCTCAGCGGGTGGGCCACCAGGAGGTGTTCGCGAACATGCGGTCACGATATCAGAACGAACGATGAGGATCGCCGCGCCGCCCTCGCGCAGCGTGTGCGGCGTAGTCTGGTGCAGTGCCAGCAGTGAACATCGGGATGCCGCGTGTGCCGGACGTCCTCGCCCCCCGCCGCAAGAGCCGTCAGATCAAGGTCGGGAAGGTGCTCGTCGGTGGCGACGCGCCTGTGAGCGTGCAGTCGATGACCACGACGCCGACGACCAACATCAACGCGACCCTTCAGCAGATCGCCGAGTTGACGGCATCCGGCTGTGAGATCGTGCGTGTGGCCGTCCCCAGCCAGGATGACGCCGACGTGCTGCACATCATCGCCAAGAAGAGCCAGATCCCCGTGATCGCGGACATCCACTTCCAGCCCAAGTACGTCTTCCAGGCCATCGACGCCGGGTGCGGCGCGGTGCGCGTGAACCCGGGCAACATCCGCAAGTTCGACGACCAGGTCGGCGCCATCGCCAAGGCGGCGAAGGATGCCGGGGTCTCGCTGCGCATCGGCGTGAACGCGGGTTCGCTCGACAAGCGTCTGCTCGAGAAGTACGGCAAGGCGACCCCGGAGGCACTGGTGGAGAGCGCCGTCTGGGAGGCGTCGCTGTTCGAGGAGCACGACTTCCACGACTTCAAGATCTCCGTCAAGCACAACGACCCGGTCGTGATGGTGAAGGCGTACCGCATGCTCGCCGAGCGGGGCGACTGGCCCCTGCACCTCGGTGTGACTGAGGCAGGTCCCGCGTTCCAGGGCACGATCAAGAGCGCCACCGCCTTCGGCATCCTCCTCGGTGAGGGCATCGGCGACACGATCCGCGTCTCCCTGTCGGCGCCGCCGGCGGAAGAGGTCAAGGTCGGCCACCAGATCCTGCAGTCGCTGAACCTCCGCGAGCGCAAGCTCGAGATCGTGTCGTGCCCGTGTGCGGCCGTGCGCAGGTGGACGTGTACACGCTCGCCAACGACGTCACCGAGGGTCTCAAGGACATGACGGTGCCCCTGCGCGTCGCTGTGATGGGATGCGTCGTCAACGGACCGGGTGAGGCGCGGGAAGCCGATCTGGGCGTCGCCTCGGGCAACGGCAAGGGCCAGATCTTCGTCAAGGGCGAGGTGATCAAGACCGTTCCCGAGGCCGAGATCGTCGCCACTCTGATCGAAGAAGCCAACCGCATCGCCGACGAGATGGGCCCCGACGCCCCGCTCGGCACGGCGCAGGTCGTCACCGCCTAGCCGCGTCTC
>NZ_BADB01000055.1:0-10399 GCF_000333415.1 Microbacterium sp. B24
CGATCGCGTCGTACACGGGCTGAAAAGCGTCCACGCTACTCTCCAAGGGGGGTCGGGGCGGACTGGGGGGCATCGAAGAGAGAAGAGCATCCCGTTGAAGCGCCCACGGCGAGCAGAGCGACGAGAACACTAGCGAATCGGCGAGCTGAGGCTCCCGCGATCATCGTCACTCCTTCCACGTGTAGTAGCTCTCTTCGTAACCATACGCATTCTCATCGCCGATGAAGTATCGGTCGAGATCGTCGCGCGTGGCCGCCGGCACCTGCCCGATGTTGTTCTGCAGCGTGGAGTTGTAGGCGGGCGAATAGTGGATCCCTCCGACGCCCTGCGATGCAAGGGGCGAGTCCTCCTGGATCGTCGTCCAGTTGGGCCTGTCCGTGGGAGCGTAGCCGTCGGTGCCGAGCGAGATGACGCTGTCGAGCCGCGGAACCGGATCCCCATTGTGCTGCACCGAGACGACGGTGGTCGTGGAGGGGATGGGCATGCTGTCGATCGGTGCACCCGCGACGACGACGGCGTCCCAGTTGTAGTCGTTGTTGTACGCGGCGAGCGTTCCGGCGAGGATCCCACCCTGGCTGAACCCCACCAGCATCACCGGGTCGTCGGGTCCCACGCCGGCCTGCTTCATCGCTTCGAGTACGGCGCGCTCGTACTGCGAGCGCAGCGAGGGCGTGAGCATGAGCGCCAGGTTGCTGTCCAGATCGTTGACCGCGCCCTGATCGCCGTTGAGCCGGGAGAACCACTCCTGGGTGCTCGGCAGCGTGACGCGCCAGCGCACGACGCCGTCGGCATCGACCACCTTCGTCACACTGATGACCGTCTCGTCGGCGGAATCCTTGGTGTGGTGGCCGAGCGAGTCGACGAGCGTGGTCTCCTTCAACGCGTGAGCGAGGTCGGTTGGCTGCCCGCGGTAGTTGTCGACCTCCGAGTCGGTGAGGTTGCGTTTGCTGACGGCGGGCGTGGGCTTGGTGACGTCGGAGAGGATGCTGGCGAGGAGAAACCCTGCGAGCAGGCCGACGACGAGGGCCGCGATGAACGGACCGATGAACGGGATCATCGACAGCAGCGCATAGACCAACGCGAGGATCAGGACGGTTCCCACCAACGCCAGAACGGTCGCGACGAGCCGCTGGAGCTCGTTCCACAGATCTTGGAGGAAGTCGCCGATCCACTTTCCGAGGTCGGCGAAGAACGATCCGAGACCCTCGAAGAAGTTGCCGACCTTGTCGAGCCACCCCTCGTTGGTGGCGTCGATCGCGCTGTCGATGAGCGACATCGCGCGTTGCGCGGCGGCTTCCATGTCGCGTCGGGCCTGCTCGTGGGCTTCTCGTGCGGCGGTGGCCGCGTTGTCGTAGCGACGGGCGGCGGCGCGCGCATCGGCCAACTGGCGTTCCGCTGCCTCGATGTTGCCGGCGGGGGCCGCCGACTGCTCGAGGGTGCGGACCTGTCTGTCGTATGCGGCCACCTGGGTGTCGGCGCTGCCGGCGTGCCGCTCGGCGTAGGCCTCGTTGGCGTCGGCCTCGTCGGCCTTGCGGTGCGCCTCGCGCAGGGCTGCCGCGTACTCCACGAGGGCGTTCGCCGTGCCCGCATAGCGGCCATAAGCCTCGGACAGGTCGCCGGCGACCTGTCCGCTGCGCTCGCGGATCGCGTCCAGCGAACGCGCGGTGCTGGCGTAGGCGAGGTTGCGCAGATCGTCGGCGGCGCGCTCGATGCGGCTCGCCGACGACACGTACGTCGCGGCGCGCTCCGCGAGCGCCTCCGGGTTGCCGGGAAGAGTCATCGGTCACCTCCTGCGGGCGGAGTCGGCGAGGGTCCCGGTGACGGGCTCGGCGTCGGCGCGGGGGCTGCCGGGGCGGCTGGCGCGGTGCTCTTGCCGATCTCGTCGTTCAGGTTGGTCGCGGCGGTCTGATCGCCCGCCGCCGCCTGCTGGAGGGACGCGGCGAGGTCGGTGTCGAGGTCCTCGAACGTGTCGACGACGGCGCGGAGGTAGTCCGCGATGAACGTCAGGTTGTCCTCCAGCTTTCCGCGGGCGATGTCCCACTTGTCGCCGAAGTCGCGCACTTTGCCGGCCAAGCCGTCGTGCCCCGTGTAGCCGGCCGTCTCGTCGGCGATGCGCTCGGCCGCCGAGAAGTCTCCCGCGATCCGTTCGGCGCTGGACGCGCTCGCCAGCACCTCACCGACATCGATCTTCAGGTCGCTCATGTGTCCGCCTCCCTCTGTCAGACCCTACGGGAGGGCGCAGACGGGTCGCGATGGGGAGAACAACCCATGCGGTGGATGCCGCGGCATCCGGCCCCCGCCCCCGTCGCCCCGCCTACGCTGTACGGATGAGCATTCCCCTCCTCACCCTCAACGACGGACACACCATCCCGCAGCTCGGCTTCGGCGTCTTCAAAGTCGATCCCGCGCAGACCGAGCGCATCGTCAGCGACGCCCTCGAGGCCGGCTACCGGCACATCGACACCGCCGCGATCTACGGCAACGAGGAAGGCGTCGGGCGGGCCATCGCCGCCAGGCGCATCGCCCGCGACGAGCTCTTCATCACCACGAAGCTCTGGAACGATCGGCAGGGCGGCGACCAGCCGGTCCGCGCGATCGATGAGAGCCTCGCGAAGCTCGAACTCGACGCCGTCGACCTGTACCTCGTGCACTGGCCCGCACCGGCCCACGGCAACTACGTGAACGCGTGGGAGAAGATGGTGCAGATCCGGGAGGCGGGCAAGGCCCGCAGCATCGGCGTCTCCAACCACCTGCCGTCGCACCTGTCCGAGATCATCGCGGCCACGGGTGTCACGCCCGCGGTCGACCAGATCGAGCTGCACCCGGCCTATCAGCAGCCGGACGTCACCTCGTTCGCGAAGGAGCACGGCATCCTGATCGAGGCGTGGGGTCCGCTCGGACAGGGCAAGTACCCGCTCTTCGACGAGGGGCCCGTCGCCGCCGCTGCGGCGGCCCACGGCAAGACGCCCGCGCAGGTCGTGCTGCGCTGGCATATCCAGCAGGGGCACATCATCTTCCCGAAGTCGAACAACCCCGACCGCATCCGCGAGAACCTCGACCTGTTCGACTTCGAGCTGAGCGCCGACGAACAGTCGGCGATCACCGCGCTCGAGCGCGGGGGTCGTGTCTCCGCCCATCCCGACGAGGTCAACTGACCCGACCGTCACCGTCGTCCTCCGCGGCGTTCACTCGCTGAGCCGGCGGTAGCGTCGCAGGCGCCGCAGCCCCGCGGCGTCTGCGCGCTCCGTCGGCGCGGTGGCCAGGGCTCGGAGGGCCGCATCGGCGCCGGCCGTGTCGAGGTCGACACCGATGGCGACGAGTTCGCCGGTCGCCGGCGGCGACGGCAGTGCGGACACGTGGATCGATCGGCCGACGAGTTCGACGAGGTAGCCCCGGTCGCCGCCGGTGCCGCGCACCCGCACCCGTCCCTTGAGGCGATAGGCGCCGCGGGGAGGGTGCTCGAGGAGGTCGACGAGCGCCGACGGCGGCACCGGAGCGACCAGCGGGATCGACACCGATCGGGCGTGTTCGTGCGTGTCGTGTCCGGGACCGTGGTGCGCCTCGCGCGCGATGCGGGCGAGCGGCAGCTCGTCGATCGGGTCGTCGTGGTCGGCCACGTCGAAGACGAGGACAGGATCGATCGCGCCGGCACGGGCGGTGACCAGGTGCGCGTCGGGATTGCGCGAGCGGACGCGCGTGCTGATCCGCGCGATCGTCGATCCCCGCTCGGATGCCGGCAGCAGATCGGTCTTGCCGATCACGACGAGCGACGCCGTCGCATAGCGCGCCGGCGCGTCGTCGCCGGCATCGATCGTCGCGAAGTGGTGCACGGCGTCGATCACGTCCACCACGCCGCCTGCTCGCACGCGGGCAACGCCGCTGAAGCGGATCAGGCGGGCGAGCGCAGCGGGTTCTGCGACGCCGCTCGCCTCCACGAGGATCGCGTCGAGGCGCAACCGCGGGGCGGCCAACCGTGCGAGCGCGTCGTCGAGTCCCCCCGCATCCGGCAGGCAGCATACGCAGCCTCCCGAGATCGCGGCGGCCTCGTCGACCTGACCGGTGACCAGCGCGGCGTCGACGTTGAGGACGCCGAAGTCGTTCACGACCACTCCGAGGCGGGCGCCGGGCGTGCGCAGCAGGTGGTTGACGAGGCTCGTCTTCCCCGCGCCGAGATGGCCGGTCACGGCGACGACGGGCACGCGCGATGCGGCGGTTCCGACCACTCCGGCGGCCGTGTTCGCGTGCGGCATTCGTCCTCCCGCACGCATACTATCGAGAATGATTCTCGATAGTTGTCACACCCAGCCCTGCATCCAGTTGTGCAGACGGTAGAAGTCGTAGGGGACCTGCGTCGCCGACCACAGCGGATACCAGAAAGCCGACAAGACCACCGCCGCGACGAGGAACACGATGACGACCCGCTGCCCGGCCGTGCGGCGCTCGTGCGGGGCGTGGGCCGCGCCGGCGACCTCCCGCAGCGCGAAGGTGAGCGCCAGCAGCAGGAACGGCCAGATCACGATCGTGTAGAACTGGAACACCGTGCGCTCGGGGTACATCAACCAGGGAAGCCACGTGGCCGCGATGCCGACCAGCACCACGGCGTAGCGCCAGTCGCGAGCGACGGCGAAGCGGTACACGAGGTACAGCGCGGCGATGACCGAGCCGTACCACAGCAGCGGATTCGGCATGCTGTACAGCACCTGCAGACAACCGTTCTCGCCCGAGCAGCCGTTCGTGCCGTCGGGGCTGGAGAACGCGTACATCGACGTCGGACGCCAGAGGAACGGCCACGCCCACGCCGCGCTCGAGTAGCTGTGCGGCGACGTCATACCGGCCATCGAGGCATAGATGGTCTCGTGGTACTTCCACAGGCTCTGCAGGGGAAGCGGCACCCAGGAGAAGAAGCCCGTCGCAGGGCTGAGCTCGGCGACCTTGCGGTCGTAGCCGCCGTCGCTGAGGAGCCATCCGCTCCAGGAGCCGAGGTACACGACGAAGGCGATCGGCACCAGCAGCACGAACGAGGCGAGCCCCTGCCGCACGGCATCCATCGGCCAGAAGGTGATGCCGAGTCGTCGACGTTCGAGGGCGTCGGTGACGACCAGGTAGAGCCCGATGCCCGCGAGCACCCAGACCCCCGACCACTTCACCGCTGTCGCCGCGCCGGCGGCGGCCCCTGCGGCGATGATCCACGGACGGTTCCAGAGCACGACTCCCCATGCGGGAGGCCCCTCATCCACCCCGCGTGCGACGATCGCGGCGGCGAGGCGGTCGAGGTGGCGTCGACGATCGAGAAGGGCGAACCAGAACGCCAGCAGGATGAAGAACGCCAGGAACACGTCGAGCAGCGCGACGCGGCTCATGACGATGCCGAGGCCGTCGATCGCGAGGAGGAAGGAGGCGACGGTCGCGAACACCGTCGAGTTCGTCAGCGTCTTCGCGACGAGGAAGAGCAGCAGCACGAGGGCCGTGCCGAACAGTGCGGTCATGGCTCGCCAGCCGAAGGAGCTGTCGGGTCCGAACAGCCACATGCCGAAGCCGATGAGGTACTTGCCGAGCGGGGGATGGACGACGAAGCTCGGATCGCTCGTGAAGATATTTGTCTCGCCCGCCGCGAATCGTGCATCGGCGCCGTCGGGCCAGGTCGCCGCATAGCCGAGATTCCACTGGCTCCACGCGTCCTTCACGTAGTAGGTCTCGTCGAAGACCAGCACGTGCGGATGCCCGAGGTTCCAGAAGCGAAGGATCCCGGCGAGCAGCGTCACCGCCAGCGGAGCGAGCCATCCGTACAACCGCTGGAGTCGCGGATCGTCCGCGACGCGCTCGCGCCAACGGTCGTACGCAGACCGGCGCACGGGTGGCAGCAGCGGTGGGATCGGCTCGGCGGTGGTCGACACGGCCACCAGCCTAAGCTGAAGCGGTGATCATCCTCGGTGCGACTCCCATCGGCAATCTGGGCGACGCGTCGGCGCGGCTCGTCGCCGCGCTCGAGCAGGCGAGCGTCATCGCCGCCGAGGACACCCGCACGACACAACGGCTGCTGCAGGGGTTGGGCATCGCCAATCGTCCGCGGCTGGTCGCCCTTCACGACCACAACGAGAAGCAGCGCGCGGCTGAGCTCGTCGCCCGTGCGCGCGAGGAGGACCTGCTCGTTCTGAGCGATGCGGGGATGCCGACCGTGAGTGATCCGGGGTACGGCCTCGTCGCCGAGGCCGTCGCACAGGGCGTCGCGGTCACGGCGCTGCCAGGACCGAGCGCCGTGGTCACGGCGCTCGCCGTGGCCGGGTTGCCCACCGATCGCTTCACCTTCGAGGGATTCCTGCCACGCAAGGCCGGCGAGCGTGCACGCGCTCTCGCTCTGCTGTCGAGCGAGCCGCGCACGATGGTCTTCTTCGAAGCGCCGTCGCGTCTGGCCGAGACGCTGCACGCCATGGCCGCCGCCTTCGGTGCCGACCGGCCTGCCGCCGTCTGCCGGGAACTCACCAAGCTGCACGAGGAGGTCGTCCGCGACGGTCTGGCAGCCCTCGCCGACTGGGCCCGCGACGGGGTCCGCGGCGAGATCGTCGTCGTCGTCGGGGGAGCGCCGGCTCGCGACGTGTCGGCCGAGGACGCTGTCGCCCAGGTGCAGGCCCTCGTGGCCGACGGCGTCCGTTTGAAGGACGCCGCTGCCGAGGTCGCGGCAGCGACCGGCTTGTCCAGCCGCGACCTCTACCAGGCGGTGCTCGCCTCGCGGTGATGCCCGCTCAGACGGCGGGACCGCCCAACTGCGCGAAGGCCTCCGGCGTTGCGACGGACCGCTCCGCACGCGCGGGCGGAGCGGTGACGCCCGGCAGCGTCCAGACGGCGAAGCTCGCTCCTCTGCCGTGCAGGCGCACCGCACCGTCATCCGCGACGAGTTCGACCGTCCCTGCCGCATAGCGCGCGGCCCTGGCCGTCGCCGCGCCGACCAGGGCCATGTCGAGACGGATCTCGACGTCGGTACGAGCGGCGAGGACCAGCACCGCCTCGTCCGCGTTCTCGCGGATGAACACGAGCGCATCGTCGTCCGCGTGCAACCAGCGCAGGCCGCCCGTCGAGAGCGCCGCGTGCGCGCGACGAAGGCCGATGAGCTCACGGTAGAGGCCGATGCGGGCGGCGATCTCGGGTTCGCCGATGCGCTCCCAGGGGAGAGGGGTGCGGCTCATCTCACCGTCCACGGCCTCGAGCCCGAACTCGTCGCCGGCGTAGACGACGGGGATGCCGGGCAGCGTCATCGACAGACCGACGGCGAGCGGGATCATCTCCGCCGCGGCGTAGGTGGCGAACCGGGCGGTGTCGTGGGTGTCGAGGGCCGACATCGTCCCGCGCTGCACACGCCACGGAATCTGGCTGGTGAAGAGCCGGAGCTGGCGCACGAACTGCTGCGCGGTGTACCGCGGCATCCCGGTGGGCAGTCCGAAGAACCACATCTCATCGCTGACGCGGCCGTCGAAGCCGCGGTGAGGGATGCGTCGGGGCTCCGCGAGCCACGACCACACGCCGCGCGTGAACGCCGGGTAGGTCATGCCGCCGTGCCAGGCATCTCCCTGCAGGTCGCTGGCGGCATCGTTCGTCGACTCGGCGAGCAGGAGCGTGTCGGGCGAGACCTCGATCATCGTCCGGCGCACCGTCTGGCGCACGACGGCATTGAGGTCTTCGGCGCCGAGTCGACCGGTCATGTTGGCGACGTCGATGCGCCACCCGTCGATCCCGTACGGCTGCGCGAGCCAGCGCGCGACGACGGAGTCGGGCCCCTCGATGAATCGGCGCCGCAGTTCGGCGCTGTTCCAGTCGAACTTCGGCAGCGTCGCCGCGTCCAGCCACGTCTCGTAGGTGGTGTGGGCCGCATCGTGGAAGTAGTAGAAGTCGGCTTCCGCCGCGTCGGGCCGGCCGTACGCGTTGCGGAACCACTCATGGGCGACGCCGGAATGGTTGGTGGTGAGATCGCCGATCACGCGGATGCCGCGCGCGTGCGCTGCCTCGATGAGACGTCGGTAGGCGTCGTCGCCGCCGAGGAGTTCGTCGACGTGATCGAAACTGGCGGCGTCGTATCGGTGATTCGACTCCGCGGGGAAGATCGGCGTGTGGTACAGCGCGTTCACACCCAGATCGACGAGATGGTCCAGCCGGTCCACGACGCCGTCGAGGTCTCCGCCATAGAGCTGCCGGCTGCGACCCGGGTGGGAGGGATCCAGCGGGTCATCCCAGGCTGCGGGGATCGCCCACTGCGGAAGCGGGCGGTCGGCCGCGGCATCCGATCGCGCGAAACGATCGGGGAAGATCTGGTACAGCACGGTGTCGGCCATCCACGGCGGCGGCGGGTTGCCGGCGACGAGGGCGAAATCCTGCGCGTCGAGGACGTCGACGTCGCTGAGCCCGCCCTGGTTGAGGATCTGCACCGTCGCGTCGCTGCGGACGAGATGGAAGCGGTAGCCGTGGCGCGGGTTTGCGACGACGATCCGCGCCGACCACCAGTGCCACCCGTCCCGTTCGCCGTCGCACTCGGCCTCCACCCACGCCGGCTCGTGGTCGGGGTTGCTGCGCACCACGACCCGGTCGACTCCGCCGTAGGCGCGGGGCACGCGGAGGCGGACGGTCACCTCGTCGCCGAGAGCCGGATCGGGGTGCGAGACGTACAACGGCGAGCCGTCGTGGTGCGGGCAGGTGGGATCGATCATGGGAACCTCCGTGGAACGCCGACAACACGTCGGCACTGGTGCGACGTGGTTGCACGGACATCCGTGGCAGAGCCCTCTGATTGTGTGGTGTGCGGCGCGGGCCGCATCGTGCGCTACTTGACCGAGCCGGCCGTGAGGCCGCCGACGATGAAGCGCTGGAGGCCCAGGAACAGTGCCATCGGCAGGATCGCCGCGAGCACGGCGCCGGCGGCGAACACGCTCCAGTTGCGCGCCGTCTCCTGCGAGACGAACTGGTACAGCCCCACCGCCAGCGTCTGCTTGTCGGGATCGACGAGGACGACGGACGCGATGAGGAAGTCGTTCATGGTACCGATGAACGACAGCAGGCCGATCACAGCCAGCACGGGGGCGACCAGGCGCAGGATGATGGTGAAGAAGATGCGAGCGTGTCCGGCGCCGTCGATCTTCGCCGCCTCGTCGATCGAGGCCGGCACGGTGTTGAAGAAGCCGTACATGAGGAACGTGTTCACGCCCAGCGCGCCGCCGAGATAGACCATGATCAACCCGATCTGGGAGTTCAGACCCAGTGCCGGGAAGATGTCGCCGATCGCCGACATCAGCAGGAAGATCGCCACCACGGCGAGCAGCTGAGGGAACATCTGCACGAGCAGCAGCGTCAGCAGTCCGAAACGGCGGCCGGTGAAGCGCATGCGCGAGAAGGCGTAGGCGGCGAGCGCGCAGAGCACGACGGTGAAGAACGACGTCGTCAGCCCGATGAACACCGAGTTGACGAACCAGTTGCCGTACGGGCGCAGCGGGTCTTGGAACAGGGCGATGTAGCTGCCGATGTCGACCGTGGCGAACAGGCTGTTGGCCGTCAGCAGCGTCCCGCCCGGGTTGAGCGAGGCCGAGAGCACGTAGACGAGCGGGAACGCCGAGAAGACGAGCATCGCGATGCCGACGAGGTGGCGCCAGCCGGTCTCGCGGAACCACCGGCCGAACCGGCGACGCGTCTCGTGGGCGACGGTCGGACTCGGCGGGGTCGATGCCGTGCCGGTGACGGGGAGGGTCTCAGCAGTGGTCATGTCAGTTCAGCTCCTCGAGCACCTTGGTCTGGCGGAAGCTGAGGTAGGAGATGACCGCCACCAGCACGAAGATGATGATCGAGAACGCGCTGGCCAGGCCGTAGTCGCGTTCGGCTCCCACGAAGGCCACCTTGTAGACCATCGAGATCAGAATGTCGCTCGCGCCGACGTTGATGGACGCGTCGGCGAAGCGCGGACCGCCGCCGGTGAGCATGTAGATCAGATTGAAGTTGTTGAAGTTGAACGCGAACGAGGAGATCAGCAGCGGCGCCACCGACACCAGCAGCAACGGGAACTTGATGTGGCGGAAGATCTGCCACACACCGGCGCCGTCGACACGCCCCGCTTCCTGGATGTCGTCGGGGATCGCCTGGATGGCACCCGTCGTGACGAGGAACATGTAGGGGAAGCCGAGCCAGAGGTTCACGACGAGAATCGACACCTTCGCCAGCAGGGGATCCTGCAGCCAGGGGATCGACGCCCCTCCGAGGATGGACTGGTTGATGAAGCCGAAGTCCTGGTTGAACATTCCCTGCCAGACCAGCGCCGACAGGAACGCGGGGAAGGCGTACGGGAGGATCATGATGACCCGGTAGTACTTCTTGCTCTTCATCCGCGGATCGTTGAAGACGATCGCGAGGAACAGGCCGAGGGCGAAGG
>NZ_BADB01000054.1:0-6167 GCF_000333415.1 Microbacterium sp. B24
ATTCGAGCTCGGACCCGGGGATCCTCTAGAGTCCGCGGTGGCCCCGTTGGCCGCACGGGTGTTCGCGCGCCTAGGACCGGAACTGAACGCGATGGTGCGGACGACCGCCGTCGCGACCGAGTTGTCGGGGGCTCCGGGCGAGAACGTGCTCGCGACCACGGCGCGTGCCTCGATGAACATCCGCCTGCTCACCGGCGACACCGTCGCCTCGGCGACCGCGCGGATCCGCCGCGTCGTGGCCGACCCCGCCGTCGAGATCGAGGTGCGCCACGGGTCGGATCCGTCGCCGGTCTCACCCTGGCGCGGTGAGCCGTGGCAGCGCATCGCGACCGCGGTTCACGACGCCCTCGGAGCCGAGGTCGTGACCACGCCGTACATCCAACTCGGGGCGAGCGACAGTCGCTGGTTCACGGCGATCAGCTCGCACGTCTACCGCTTCACGCCCTTCCACCTCACGCGGGCCGAGCGCGACGCGCTGCACGCCCACAACGAGCGCATCCGCGTCGGGTCGTGGCGCAACGGCATCCGCTTCTATCGCGCCCTCATCCGAGCCAGCTGACGCTTACTGCGCCCGCCTCTCTCCTGCTGCATGTCCCACTCTGTGCTGCTGGGAGCGCTCTCACCCAGCGGGAACCGGGACACGCTCCGCGGGAATGGGGACACGCTCCGCGGGGATCGGGACGCGCACGGCGGGTGGGGTCACGCGGAGAGCGCTTTCGCGATGCGGGGGAGCGAGACGGGCTCGGCGGTGCCGAGCGCCTGGGCGAACACGCTCACGCGATACTCCTCGAGCAGCCAGCGCGCGTGTGCGATCGGAGCGGGAGCGTCGGACGCCAGGGGAAGCGCACCGCCAGCCTCCGCGTAGAGCGCAGCCGCGCGTTCGAACTCGGTGAGACGCTGGCGGTCGCGGCCGGGATTGTCGGCGAGGGTCCGAACCCGCTCCAGGGCGCCCTGCAGATAGCGCGGAAGATGACGCAGCCGATCGAGGCCCGTGCGCGAGACGAACCCGGGATAGATCAGCCCGCTCAGCTGCGCCTTGACATCGCCGAGTGCGGCGAGCAGTGTCATCGCGTTCTGCGCCTTCACGGCACGCTCGACGTCGCGCTGCAGCGTCAGGATGCGTGCCGTCAGCGACACCGCCTGGAACAGCTCGTCCACCACGGCCGTCGACAGCGCGTCGCGGACGACGGCGAACTGCTCGGGTGTGCGGACGCCGCCCGGGGCGACGCGCGCCATCACCGCATCGGCGACGGCCACGCGCGCATCCTCGATGAGCGCCTTCGCGGACGGGTACGGCGACGCCGCGAGAGAGAGCTTCTCCGCAGCGGTCAGATGCTCGAGCACGTAGGCGCTCGGCGAGGGCACGGCGAGCAGCAGCAGGCGACGAACCCCCGCGTGCGTGAGGCGCGCGGCCCGTTCGGGCGTGGACTCGATGCGCAGCGCCACGGCATCCTTCTCGTCCACGAGCGCGGGGTAGCCCCGCACGACGCCGCCGGCGACCTTCGTGTCGACGACCTCGGGGAGTGTGCCGAGGTCCCACGTCAGAATGCCGCTGCGCTCGACGATCTGCGGCGCGCCGGGTGCGGATGCCGCTGCCGCCGCGTCGGGGGAGCGCGTCCCCGACGGCGGCATGCCGGAGGCGCGCGCGACGCGCCCAGCGGGTTGCTGCTCGCGCGTGAGGGTGCGGGCGACCTGCTCGCGGGCGCGGCCGGCGAGGCGGCTCTGCAGGTCGGCGAGGTCGCGGGAGGTGCCGACGGTGCGTCCCCGGTGATCGACGGCCCGGAACGTCATCAGCAGGTGCGCGGGCACCCGCTCGAGGTCGAAGTCGTCGGCCGTCACGGGCTGGTTCGCCACGCGCTGGATGCGGGCCGCCAGCGCGCTGCGCAGCGTCTGGGGCGGCNATCCGTCGTGGTGCTCAGGACCGGCCGATGCCACGTCCTCGCCGAGCTTCGCCGCCCAGTCCGCAGCCGGCACCACGTGCCGGGCGATCGCCTTCGGCAGCGCCTTCAACAGTGCCGTCATCAGCTCCGCCCGCCATCCCGGCACCTGCCAGTTGAAACCGTCGGGGCGCAGCGCCGCCAGCAGCGGAAGCGGCACGATCACGCTGAACGCCGGTCCTCGGGACTTTCCGGTTCGAAACGATACGCGAGCGAGAGCACCTGGTCGCCCTGCTGCCAACGACCCGGGAAGGCGCGCTCATCCGCCCCCGACGCGTCATCGCGGAGGTCGGCCTCGGTCATGTCGAGAAGGCGCGGTGAGCGCGGCGAGGCCTCGCGCCACCACGTCTCGAACGAGCGCACATCGAACACGTCGTGCGGCACGCGCGCGTCGTAGAACGTGAAGACAGCCTCGTCGCCGACGAGGATGTCGCGGCGGCGTTCGCGCTCCTCCACCTTCTCCAGGCGGCGCCGCAGCTCCAGGTTGCGGCGTTCGAATGCGGTCAGACGCTTGTCGAGGTGCTGGCTGTTCCAGTCGCCGTCGACGAGCGCGTGCCGGATGAACAGCTCCCGCGCGAGCGGACGGTCGATGCGGGCCAGCTGCACGCGCCGGCGCGGGATGATCTCCACCCCGAAGAGCGTGACCTTCTCGGCGGCGACGGCGGCACCGGCATCCTTCGACCAGTGCGGGTCGCTGAGCTGACGGTGGGCGAGATCGCCGGCGAGCTCCTCGGCCCACGCGGGATCGATCGCCGCCACGGTGCGGGCGAACAGCCGCGAGGTCTCGACCAGCTCGGCCGCCATGACCGCATCGGGGCTCGCCTTGCGCAGAGCCGATCCGGGGAAGATGGCGAAATTCGCGCCCCGCGCTCCGCGGTAGGTCGCGATCTGCTTGCGACGGTCGTTTCCGCCGCCCTTCGCCGCGCCGTTCTTCGCCGGTGTCAGCGAGCGGGTGTCGAGGATGCCGATGTGCGAGAGCAGACCCGACAGGATCGCCCGGTGCACGCGCGCGGGGTCGGCCGCCGCGCCGTCGGAGGTCGAACGGGTCTTCGCGCCCATCAGCTGGCGCAGCTGCCGATGCACGTCGGCCCACTCGCGCACCCGCACGTAGTTGAGGAACTCGCTGCGGCACAGGCGTCGGAAGGCGCTGGAGCCGAGGTCGCGCTGCTGTTCCTGCAGGTGGTTCCAAAGGTTGAGGAGGGTGAGGAAGTCGCTCGTCGGATCGGCGAAGCGCGCGTGGAGGCGGTCGGCCTGCTCTCTCGCCGCGGGGTCTTCGGCCGACGGGCGTTCGCGGACGTCCTGGATCGACAGTCCGGCGACGATCGCGAGCACGTCGGGGAGCACCTCCAGACGGCGCGCCTCGATGAGCATCCGCGCGAAGCGGGGGTCGATCGGCAGGCGTGCGATCTCGCGGCCGAGGGAGGTCAGCCGCCGTGACGGCGAGACGGCCCGCAGCTCGGTCAGCAGGTCGAACGCGGCTTTGACCCCGCGGCTGTCCGGCTTCGTGAGGAAGGGGAAGTCCTCGATGTCGCCGAATCCGAGCGCGAGCATCTGCAGGATGACGGACGCGAGGGAGGTACGGAGGATCTCGGGCTCGGTGTATTCCGGGCGTGCGAGGAAGTCGTCCTCGCTGTAGAGGCGGATCGCGATGCCGTTCGAGGTGCGCCCGGCTCGTCCGGAACGCTGCTGGGCCGACGCCTGCGACACCGCCTCGATCGGCAGACGCTGCACCTTCGAGCGTGCACTGTAGCGTGAGATGCGGGCCGTACCCGCATCGATCACGTAGCGGATGCCGGGAACCGTGAGACTCGTCTCGGCAACGTTGGTCGCCAGGATCACGCGCCGACGCACGCCGGCAACGGCCGAGGGCTCGAACACGCGGTGCTGTTCGGCGGCGGAGAGCCGACCGTAGAGGGGGAGGACCTCCGTGGGGCGCGCATCCTTCGCGTACATGCCGCGGACGGCATCCATCGCGTCGCGGATCTCCGCCTCGCCGGGGAGGAAGACGAGGACATCGCCGTTCGCTTCGCGGTCGAGCTCCCGCAGAGCGGCCGTCAGCGTGTCGACCTCGTCACGGTCGCCGTCGCGCGGGCTGTCGGAGTCGGCCGCACCCGGGCGGTAGCGGATCTCGACCGGGTAGGTGCGGCCGGACACCTCGACGATCGGCGCGGGTGTGCCCCCGGCATCCGCGAAGTGTCTCGCGAAGCTCTCAGGATCGATCGTCGCCGAGGTGATGACGAGCTTCAGATCGGGGCGCTCGGGCAGGATGCGTGCGAGGTAGCCGAGGAGGAAGTCGATGTTCAGCGATCGCTCGTGGGCCTCGTCGATGATGATCGTGTCATAGCGGCGCAGCAGGCGGTCGCGGTGGATCTCGTTGAGGAGGATGCCGTCGGTCACGAGCGCGATCTGGGTGTCCTCCGACACCTGATCGGTGAAACGCACCTTGTAGCCGACGGCACCGCCGAGCGGCACCTGCAGCTCCTCGGCGATGCGCTCCGCGATGGTGCGCGCGGCGATGCGTCGCGGCTGGGTGTGCGCGATCTTCGTGCGCCCGAGCTCCAGGCAGATCTTCGGCAGCTGCGTGGTCTTGCCCGACCCGGTCGCGCCGGCCACGATCACGACCTGATGATCCCGGATCGCGCGCGCGATCTCGTCCCGCGCGGCGCTGACGGGCAGCTCCGGCGGGTAGGAGATCACGGGCGTGGGGGAAGGCATAGCCCTCCATCGTATTGCGCTCGGGGCGATCAGGCGCTCGGGCGGAACCCCGACACTTCCACGATCGCGTCGAAATAGGTCAGCAGCACGTTCGGAATGTCGCCGAGCGGGCTCGAGAGCACCACGAGAGCGAGCTTCTTCGAGTCCGGGACGGGGTACCAGTAGTGGGCGACGAGGCGGCGCTGCGTGAAAGCCTCGCCGTTCTCGACCTCGACCGACTCGTCGATGCGATGCGCGCGGACCACCTCGCCGTCCGCGAACGGACGCCGCACCGCCGTGCCCGCCATCTCGGGAGCGATCGTCGGCAGGGACTCTTCGAGCACGGCGAGCACGCGCTCGGGGTTCGTGCCGATGGCGGGGCTCATCCGGAACCGGTCGTCGTCGAAGAGTGTCAGCATCGCCGACATCGGCTCCCCGGGGCCGAGCTCCGTCTGCAGCAGCAGCAACCGCCCGTGCGCCTCGCGCGCGGCCCGTGCGGCCTCGACGAGGTCGTCGCGCATTCGGCGCCGAGGCGTGGCGTTCTCGTCGGCAGTGCCGAGCGTGCCACGTGCGACCTCCGCGGCCGATGTGCGGGCGGCGTCGTCGGAGTCGAGGGCGACCTGCCACCATGTGCCGAGCAGCCGGAAGGCGAGCTCGGGCTCGTGCGTGGTGCTCATGGAACGCGGCGCGTCAGCCGAGCGCGGCAAGATCGCTCATCGGCACCACGAGGCCGCCGTCGATCCAGACCGTGGACAGCCCAGAGGGCAGGCCTCGGATGGCGTCGGACAGATCGAGGATCTGCTTCGGGTTGGAGGCGTCTCGGGCGACGAGATCGAGCATGTCGGCATCGCCGTGGGCGGAGTCTCTCACCGCGATCAGAACGGCGGTCAGCGTCTGGGTCGAGACCGGCTCGCTCCCGGTGATGCGGATGACGACCGTGAGCTGGCGGGCGGCTCCCGAGAGGCTCGTGGTGACGGTGCTCGCGCGCTCGACGCGCGGGTCGGATGTCGCGATCGCGTCGTACACGGGCTGAAAAGCGTCCACGCTACTCTCCAAGGGGGTCGGGGCGGACTGGGGGGCATCGAAGAGAGAGGAGCATCCCGTTGAAGCGCCCACGGCGAGCAGAGCGACGAGAACACTAGCGAATCGGCGAGCTGAGGCTCCCGCGATCATCGTCACTCCTTCCACGGCCCGCAAGGAGGTCGAGCAGCGCTACGACTTCAAGGGGACCGACGCGTCGATCGACTGGAGCGGCGAGGCGATCCTCATCAAGGCCAACAGCGAAGAGCGGGCGAAGGCGGTGCTCGACGTGTTCCAGTCGAAGCTGATCAAGCGCGGCATCTCGCTGAAGTCGCTCGAGTCGGGTGAGCCGCAGGCCTCGGGCAAGGAGTACCGCATCACGTCGACGCTCAAAGAGGGGATCTCCTCCGAGAACGCGAAGAAGATCACCAAGCTCATCCGCGACGAAGGCCCCAAGTCGGTCAAGGCGCAGATCCAGGGCGGACTCTAGAGGATCCCCGGGACCGAGCTCGAATC
>NZ_BADB01000053.1:0-1376 GCF_000333415.1 Microbacterium sp. B24
GAGCTCCCCGGTGATAGCCGGATCGGTGCTGATCAGACCATCATACCCGGCGCGTAGGCTCGAGGGATGGCTGCCCGTTCTTCCGGCGCTCTCGCCCCCCGGCCTCCGCGAATCAGCGCCCCCGACGTTCCCACCGACCTCGACGCGGTCAGCGCGCTACGCAGCCGGGCCGACCTGCTCGGCGTTCTCGTCGACGGCGTGGGCGGCGAGGTGGATGCAGCGCACTGCCGTCTCGTCGAGTCTCGGGTGGATGCGGCTTCCGGACCGGCCGCCGGTCACGTCGACGCCACGGGCGCCACGTTCGTCGACGTCGCGGTCGACCAGCTCCGCGCGATGGCACTGGTCGCGCGTGACGGAAGCTGGCGCAATGTCGAGCTGACCGGCGGGCGCATCGCGACGCTCGACGGGCTGCGGGTGCGCTGGGACAGCGTCGTGGTGCGCGGCGCGCACATCGACTACCTCTCGCTGCCGTCCGCCGAGCTCACCGACGTGCTCTTCGTCGACTGCAGCTTCGGCTCGATCGATCTGCCTGAGGCGCGACTCGCGCGGGTCGCCTTCGAGGGATGCCGCGTCGACGAGGTCGACACGCGTGGAATGCGAGGCGACGATGTGGATCTGCGCGGGCTCGAAGCGCTGGCATTCACCGATGTTCGTGCGCTCACCGGTGCCTGGCTCCAGCCCCGACAGGCTGAGCTTCACGCCCCCGCGTTCGCGCAGGCTCTCGGCATCCGGATCGTCGCGTGAACATCGCGACGGCGCGGCTGCGGCTGCGCGAGATGACCGACGAGGATCTGCCGGACCTGCGCGCGATCCTCCACGACCCGGAGGCGATGACGGCGTACAACGGCGCGTTCAGCGATGCGGAATCGTCGGCGTGGCTGCGTCGCATGCAGCAGCGGTACCGGGACGACGGTTTCGGGCTGTGGGCGGTCGTGCACAGCGGGACGGGCAGGATGATCGGGCAGTGCGGCATCACGCGGCAGCAGATCGATGACGACGAGATCGTCGAGGTCGGCTACCTGTTCCAGCGCGCTCACTGGGGTCACGGGTACGCCGTGGAGGCCGCCGCCGGGTGTCGTGACTGGGCATTCTCGACGCTGGGGATCGACGAGCTGTACGCGAAGATCCGCTCGACGAACGTGGCCTCGATGAACGTCGCGATCCGACTCGGCATGACGGTGCGCCGCACCTTCACCACCCACTACCGCGGCGTCGACATGCCACACCTCGCCTTCGCCGTCGACCGCAGTGCGTGGGAGCGTCACGCCGATGCGCGGCCGACTGGTTCGCGAGGAGATGTCGAGAACTGAGGATCGGATCGGGTCGGGCGTTCCTCGGGCATCGCCATCTTCTCGGCGCCGTCCCCGATCGCGCAG
>NZ_BADB01000052.1:0-2648 GCF_000333415.1 Microbacterium sp. B24
AGCTCGGTCCCGGGGATCCTCTAGAGTCTCATCGATGTAGATGATGCCGGTCTCGGCGCGCTTCACATCGAAGTCTGCGGCCTGCAGGAGCTTCAGGAGGATGTTCTCGACGTCTTCGCCGACGTAGCCGGCCTCGGTCAGTGCGGTCGCATCCGCAACGGCGAAGGGCACGTTGAGGCGCTTTGCGAGCGTCTGGGCGAGGTAGGTCTTTCCGCAGCCGGTGGGACCGAGCAGGAGGATGTTGCTCTTCGCGATCTCCACCTCATCGGCACGTTGCTCGGCCGACTGCAGGGTGCCGTGGGCGCGCACGCGCTTGTAGTGGTTGTATACGGCGACGGCGAGAGCCCTCTTCGCCGGTTCTTGACCGACGACGTACTCCTCGAGGAACGAGAAGATCTCGCGAGGCTTGGGCAGATCGAAGTCGCTCACGACACCGTCCGAAGACTCGGCCATGCGTTCTTCGATGATCTCGTTGCACAGCTCGACGCATTCGTCGCAGATGTAGACGCCGGGACCGGCGATCAACTGCTGCACCTGCTTCTGGCTCTTGCCGCAGAAGGAGCATTTGAACAGGTCGGCGCTCTCACCGATGCGAGCCATAGTGCTCCTCCTCCAGAAAGCTCTCAGGGATGCGATTCGAGCCTAACCGCTGCGACCGACATCTCGCCGGATTGCGACACGGTTGTGAAACTCTGCGCACCTGACGAGGCCCCGCGGTCGAAGCGACGGCGGGGCCTGTGTCGGGTGGTGTCCGGTCAGGAGGTGAGCGCAGCCGGAACGCGCTTGCGCGAGGTCAGCACCTGGTCGACGACGCCGTACTCGAGCGCTTCGGAGGCCGACAGGATCTTGTCGCGGTCGATGTCCTTGTGCACCTGCTCCTGCGTGCGGTTGGTGTGGCGCGCCATCGTCTCCTCCAGCCACGTGCGCATGCGCATGATCTCGGCGGCCTGGATCTCGATGTCCGACGCCTGACCGTGACCAGACTCGCCGACGGCGGGCTGGTGCATCAGGATTCGGGCATTGGGCAGCGCCAGCCGCTTGCCCGGGGCCCCGGCAGCGAGCAGCACGGAGGCGGCGGAGGCCGCCTGCCCCAGGACGACCGTCTGGATCTCCGGAGACACGAACTGCATCGTGTCGTAGATGGCGGTCATCGCGGTGAAGGAACCGCCCGGCGAGTTGATGTACATGATGATGTCGCGGTCCGGGTCCTGAGACTCGAGCACGAGCAGCTGCGCCATGACATCGTCGGCCGATGCGTCGTCGACCTGGACGCCGAGGAAGATGATCCGATCCTCGAACAGCTTGTTGTACGGATCCTGACGCTTGTAGCCGTAGGCGGTGCGCTCCTCGAACTGCGGCAGGATGTAGCGGCTGGAGGGCATCTGGAAGCCCTGCGGGATGCCGGCGGTGGGCATGTTCATTCTCAGTTCCTTCAGTTCTTGGTGCCGCCGCCGCCGATGACATCGGTGGCCGACTCGCGGATGTGGTCGACGAAGCCGTACGCCAGGGCCTCCTCGGCGGAGAACCACCGATCGCGGTCGCCGTCGGCGTTGATCTGCTCGACCGACTTGCCGGTCTGGGCGGCGGTGATCTCGGCGAGACGCTTCTTCATGTCGAGGATGAGCTGTGCCTGCGTCTGGATGTCGCTCGCCGTGCCGCCGAAGCCGCCGTGCGGCTGGTGCAGCAGCACGCGGGCGTTCGGCGTGATGTAGCGCTTGCCCTTGGTGCCGGCGGTCAGCAGCAGCTGTCCCATCGAGGCGGCCATGCCGATGCCGACGGTGACGATGTCGTTCGGGACGAACTGCATCGTGTCGTAGATCGCCATGCCCGCGGTGATCGAGCCGCCGGGCGAGTTGATGTAGAGGTAGATGTCCTTCTCGCTGTCTTCGGCCGCGAGAAGCAGGATCTTGGCGCAGATCTCGTTCGCGTTCTCGTCGCGCACCTCCGACCCCAGCCAGATGATGCGGTCTCTCAGCAGCCTGTCGAAGACGCTCGTAGCGACAAGTGGTTCAGCCATGGATACTCCTGATTCCGGGTTTCCGTACGCCATTGAATCTATCTGCGCGGGCAGGCCGCCTCGCCCGTGTTCGCCGTCGGCGGAGCCTCGTGTCGCGTGCGCTGCCCGGACGACGCCGAAGGGCCGGATGCCGCAGCATCCGGCCCTTCAGGGGAAACGATCCCGGGCGACTTACTCCGCGTCGGGCTTCTTCGCCGACGCCTTCTTGGCGGCGGGCTTCTTGGCGGCGGGCTTCTTCGCGGCCGGCTCCTCGGCGGCATCCGCGTCGGCCTTCTTGGCCGCGGGCTTGCGCGCGGGCGCCTTCTTCGCCGGCTTCGCCTCTGCGGCGGCAGCCTCATCGGCGATCTCCTCCGCCTCCGCGACGACCTCGGCCTCTGCCTCATCCTCGACGACGAAGCCGGTCAGGTCGACCGCCTTGCCGTTGGTGTCGACGACCGACACCTTGCCGAGGGCGATCGCGAGGGCCTTGTTGCGGGCGACCTCGCCGACCATGGCGGGCAGCTGCCCACCCTGCTGAAGAGCGTCGACGAACTCCTGGGGAGCCATACCGTACTGCGCGGCCGACTGGATGAGGTACTGCGTCAGCTCCTCCTGCGAGACCTGCACGTCGGAGCCTCGGCAAGCTGTCGAG
>NZ_BADB01000051.1:0-2731 GCF_000333415.1 Microbacterium sp. B24
CGGACCGAACGACCTCGCCGTCGTCTTCGACTCCGCGGACGAGCTCGACGGCCTGACGGACGGTGAGTTGTCGGCCGCCGCGCAGAATGCCGCGGACCGCGGACTCGAGGGGCGCTACGTCGTGACGCTCACGCTCTTCACCGGGCATCCGTACCTGTCGAGCCTCACGCGCCGCGAGAGCCGCCGACGTCTGCTCGCGGCCTCGCGATCGCGTGGCTCGCGCGGCAACGCGAACGACAATCGCGACGTGCTGCGTCAGATCGTGCGCCTGCGTGCGCAGCGGGCTGCGCTCCTCGGATACGAGAACCACGCCGCCTATGTGACCAGCGACGAGACGGCCGGCTCTCCCGAGGCCGTCCGTGCGCTGTTGCGGCAGCTCGCTGCACCGGCGGCGGCCAACGCGCGTGCGGAGCAGGCGGCGCTGCAGGCGATGGTGGACGCTGAGCCCGAGTCGTTTCCGCTCGAAGCGCACGACTGGGCGTTCTATACCGAGCGTGTGCGCGAAGCGGAGTATGCCGTGGATCGCACGGCACTGCGGCCCTGGTTCGAGGCGGAGCGGGTGCTCGTCGACGGGGTCTTCTTCGCCGCGACCTCGCTGTACGGCATCACGTTCACCGAACGTCCCGATCTTCCCGCCTACCACCCCGACGTGCGCGTCTTCGAAGTGCACAACGCCGACGGATCCGCGCTCGGCCTGTTCCTCTTCGACCTCTACACGCGCGACACCAAGCGCGGCGGGGCATGGATGAACTCCATCGTGACGCAGTCGCACCTGCGCGGTACGCGTTCGATCGTCGTGAACAACCTCAACGTGCCCAAGCCGGCGGCCGGCAAGCCGACGCTCCTGACGCTCGACGAGGTCACGACGATGTTCCACGAGTTCGGGCACGCGCTGCACGGTCTGTTCGCGACGGTGACCTTCCCGCACTTCGCCGGCACCGCGGTCTTCCGCGACTTCGTGGAGTTCCCGAGTCAGGTGAACGAGATGTGGATCCTCTGGCCGGAGGTGCTCTCCTCGTATGCTCGGCACATCGACACCGGCGAGCCGTTGCCCGCCGACGTCGTCGCCCGCCTGCACGCCTCCGAAGCCTTCAACCAGGGGTTCGCCACGAGTGAGTACCTGGCCGCGGCGTGGCTCGACCAGGCATGGCACGGCGTGAACGTCGAGGAGGCCGGTGCGGTGACGGACGTCGCCGCGTTCGAGGCAGCGGCGCTGGCGGACATCGGTCTGCACAATCCGGTCGTGCCGACGCGGTACTCGTCCACCTACTTCGCTCACGTGTTCTCGGGCGGCTACAGCGCGGGCTACTACTCGTACATCTGGAGCGAAGTGCTCGACGCCGACACGGTCGAGTGGTTCGCGGAGAACGGGGGCCTGACCCGCGCCGGTGGCGATCGCTTCCGCGACCGCGTGCTCGGAGTGGGCGGCTCGAAGGACCCGTTGGAGGCGTACCGTGACTTCCGCGGGCGGGATGCCGACATCGCGCCTCTGCTGGTGCGGCGAGGACTCGGAAGCTGACGAGCGGGCGGGAGGCGGTGTGCGATGGCGCCACCTCCCGCTGCCTCGCTCAGGGTGTCGCCGAGGGAATCGGAAGGGGCGTCGCTGACGGCGAGGGGGCCGCGGACGCGGGGAGGGTCGGCGTCGAGGACGGAATCGAGGCGGGGCATTCGATCGGCCGATAGGACGAGCGACCCTGCCGCACGTGGAATCGGAAGCACTCCGTGGCGCTTCCTGCGGCGACACCGGGCTGGAAGAGTTCGCGGGACGGTTGCGGTTGGACGCTCACGCGCAGGCGGACGTCGATGCGTGCCCCGTCGGGATCGGACGTCGACCCGCGCCACGAATACGCGTGGACGTCTGCTCCCCCGACCGTCCCGATGAACTCGGCGGCGGCGAGCGTCTGTGCATCCACACCCGGGCCCGGCTGGTTCACCCGCCGTTGCAGCTCGCGTGCCGCCATGTCGACGCGCGCATGCGCGATCGATTCTCCGTCGCGCGGGCCGAAGGCGTGCATGAAGGTGACGGCTCCGACACCGACGAGGATGAGGGTGGCCATCACGATCGCGACGGTGACGCGGAGCACGCGAACGGCCTTGGAGGGCTGCTCGGGTGACGTGTTCGGCGCTGACACCGCGTCAGGCGCTCTTGCGCTTGTGCTCCAGCACGAGGGTCGGCGAAGCTCCTTCAGTCACGGCTGCGCGGGTCACGATGACCTTGGCGACGTCGTCGGTGGAGGGGATGTCGAACATGATGGGACCGAGGACGTCCTCGAGGATGGCGCGGAGGCCGCGCGCGCCGGTCTTGCGCGCCACGGCGAGGTCGGCGATCGCGCGAAGCGCATCGTCCTCGAACTCCAGCTCTGCACCGTCGAGTTCGAACATGCGCTGATACTGCTTCACGAACGCGTTCTTCGGCCCGGTGAGGATCTCGATGAGCGCGGCCTGGTCGAGCGGCGCCACGGAGGTCACGACGGGCAGTCGACCGATGAACTCGGGGATCAGGCCGAACTTGTGAAGGTCTTCGGGCTGCACCTCGCCGAAGAGGTTCAGATCTTCCGACTTTCGGTGCAGGGGTGCCCCGAACCCGATGCCGTGCTTGCCGACACGCGCCGAGATGATGTCCTCGAGACCGGCGAAGGCCCCCGCGACGATGAACAGGACGTTGGTGGTGTCGATCTGGATGAACTCCTGGTGCGGGTGCTTACGACCGCCTTGCGGAGGCACGGACGCG
>NZ_BADB01000050.1:0-1441 GCF_000333415.1 Microbacterium sp. B24
AGAGCACGACCGTGTCGGTCTGCTCGCGGTGCGCCTGCGCATCGAGCGCATCGTCGTGTTCGGACGCGACGCCCGCCGTCTGTACCTCGCCGCCATCGGCGAGGGGCTCGTGGGACGGCGAAGCGGTCTTCTTCGAGACGGCGGACGAGGCTTTCGACTATCTTCGCGGTGAGCTCCGCGACGGCGACCGGGTGCTCGTGAAGTCGTCCAACTCCGCGGGCCTGCGGCACCTCGGCGATCGTCTGGGAGAATCGTTCTCGTGAGATCACTGCTGGCGGCTGCGACGATCTCGCTCGCGTTCACCCTCTTTCTCACGCCGCTGTTCATCCGGCTGTTCGAGAAGCTCGGCTGGGGTCAGGTCATCCGCACCCCCGAGAACGCGCACAACCCCAGCCATCAGACGAAGCGCGGAACACCCACGATGGGCGGGATCGTCTTCATCGTGGGCTCGATCGTCGGCTACGTCGTCGGCACGCTGACGGGAGGAGCGCCGCCGTCGATCTCGGGCCTGCTCGTGATCTGGATGATGGTCGGATTCGGCATCGTCGGTTTCATCGACGACTTCATGAAGGTGCGCCAGCAGCGCAGCCTCGGTCTGTCGGGGTGGCGCAAGATCGTCGGCCAGGTGCTCGTCGCGGTGCCCTTCGGCATCATGGCGCTGAACTTCCCCGACGCACGGGGGGAGACGCCGGCGTCCCCGTACGTCTCCTTCTTCCGCGACATCCCCATGCTGTCGTTCTTCGCCCTGGGGGCGGTCGTCGGCTGGATCGTGTATCTGATCTGGATCACGTTCATCTCTGTCGCGTGGTCGAATTCGACCAATCTCACCGACGGACTCGATGGCCTCGCGACCGGATCCGGCATCTTCACCGTTTCCGCGCTGAGTCTCGTGACCTTCTGGCAGTTCCAGCAGCGCTGTGCCAGTGAGGCGCTCGTGAACGCCTACGTCGGCGGCTGCTATGCCACGCCCGACCCGATGGACCTCACGATCATCGCGGCATCCTTCGTGGGTGCCCTTGTGGGCTTCCTCTGGTGGAACGCGCCCAAGGCGAAGATCTTCATGGGAGACGTCGGTTCGATGGCCATCGGAGGTGTGATCGCCGCAATGGCGATCCTCGCGCGCGCCGAGCTGCTCTCCGTCATCATCGCCGGCGTCTTCATCATCGGGCCGGGGTCGGTGATCCTGCAGCGCATCTACTTCAAGGCCACCGGCGGCAAGCGTCTCTTCTTGATGAGCCCGTTCCACCACCACCTCGAGATGCGCGGCTGGCCCGAGATCACGATCGTGGTGCGCATGTGGATCATCGCCGGCATGCTCGCGGTGACCGGCGTCGCCCTGTTCTACGTCGAATGGCTGTCGGCGCTGTGACGGGTACCCGCGACCTCGACGCCCTGCGCAGCTGGAATGCGCACTGGCGCGGACTGCGCGTCGCCGTCCTCG
>NZ_BADB01000049.1:0-13533 GCF_000333415.1 Microbacterium sp. B24
CCGGGCCCAGCGGTTCGTCGACGCGTTGCCGGCACTGCCTTCGCGGGTCCGGCGCTCCGCGGGCCCGGCGATCAATGACCTGCCCGCGGGTGGCGTGGTCGCGATCGCGCAGGAGCGCGTCGACGGCGAGCCGCATCCGAGCGGCAGCGGCGACCCCGTCGAGCTTCGACGCCTCCTCGACACCCTTCGCGAGTCCGACCTCGCGCCGCTGCGAAGGCACCTGGCCCATCGACACCAACTTCCTCGCGGCGATCGTCAACGACACCGACACCGACGAGACGCTGCTGGTGGGCGTCGAGGGCACGACCCAGCGAGTGCCGGTCGCCGCGCACTCGACCGTCAGCCTGGGCTTCGACGGCGCAGAGCCGCTGCTGTTCACCGGCCTGTCGGCCAAGCCCGGTACCGACGTGCGCACCACGTTCCAGTCCGGCACCGGCGAGGCCGTCGAAGACCGCGTTCCGGTCTTGGACGGCACCCTGTCGTACCTGAAGGACTTCGTTCCCGCGAACTGATCCCGCTCACGGATATCGGCGGCGTCCCTCTGCGCGAGGGGCGCCGCCGATGTGCGTGGCGTGGCGGACCGACGCGTCAGGCCTCGAAACGGTACCCGAGGCCCCGCACGGTCAGCAGCATGACCGGCTCGCTGGGGTTTCGTTCGATCCGTGACCGGATGCGCTTGATGTGGACGTCGAGGGTCTTGGTGTCGCCGAAGTAATCGCTGCCCCACACCCGGTCGATCAGCTGACCACGCGTCAGCACACGCCCCGCGTTGCGCATGAGCACCTCGAGCAGCTCGAACTCCTTCAGAGGCATCGGAATGATCTCACCGTCGACGGCGACCGTGTGTCGATCGATGTCCAGGACGACTCTTCCACCGTCGACGACACTGTCATCCAGGCCCAGCTCGGGCCCTTCGCTGCGTCGCAGCACGGCGCGCATCCGCGCGAGCAACTCGCGTGACGAGTACGGCTTGGTCACGTAGTCGTCGGCGCCGAGTTCGAGGCCGACGACGATATCGACCTCGGAGTCCTTCGCGGTGAGCATGATGATGGGCACCTTGGAGGTCGAGCGCACCACGCGGCACACCTCGGTTCCCGGCATCCCGGGAAGCATGAGGTCGAGCAGCACGATGTCGGCGCCGCGCGATGCGAACGCGTCGAGCGCCGCGGGGCCGTCCTCGGCGATCTCGACCTCGAAGCCCTCGCGGCGCAGCAGATAGGCGAGCGGATCGGCCAGATCGGGCTCATCCTCGACGATCAGGACGCGGGTCATCGCTTCTTCTCTCCTTTCGCCCGCGCACCATCGCGGGCGGCCTTCTTCTTCTTGCGCTTCTTCGGAACGGGAAGGTCGTCGGGCGCCGGAACTGCAGGCAGTCGAACGGTGAACGTCGACCCGCGCCCCGGACGCGACCAGACCTCGACCTCTCCCCCGTGCCGCTGCACCGCGTGCTTGACGATCGACAGCCCGAGACCCGTGCCGCCGGTGCGGCGCGAGCGCGCCTGGTCGGCACGATAGAACCGCTCGAACACGCGTTCCTGCTCGTCCTCCGGAATGCCGATCCCCCGATCGGTGACCGCGATCTCGACGACCCCGCCGTCCAGTTTCACGCCGACGCCGACCTGGCCGCCCTGAGGTGAGTACGCGATCGCGTTGGCCACCAGGTTGGCGACGGCCTCGGTGAGCACCTGCACGTCGCCGCGGACGTACGCGTGCCTCTCGCCCCCGCGGGCGACGGTGATGGCGGCCGAGTCGGCGGCGACCGACTGGGACTCGATGGCGGCGGCGACGACCTCGTCGACGGACACGTCGCGCAGTTCCGTCAGATCGTCGGCGGACTGCAGCCGTGAAAGGTTCATGATGCGCGACGTGAGCTGGCTGAGCCGGGCGGCCTCGGCGCTGAGCCGAGCGGCGAAGTGACGCACCTGCTCGGGATCGTCGGCGGCCGACTCGACCGCCTCCGCGAGCAGGCTCACCGCACCCACCGGCGTCTTCAGCTCATGACTGGTGTTGGCGACGAAGTCGCGGCGCATCTCCTCGACGCGCTCCCGCTCCGTGATGTCGCGAATGACGATGAGGATCAACCGCGGTGTGATCACGCTCGCCCGGGCCGAGACCAGCCGCGGCTCGACGCCGCGCTTGAGCCGCATCGTCTGCGTCTCCGGCGCCTCGGTCCGACGGACGGTCCGGGCGAGGGCGCGCAGCTCATCGCCCGGCAGCGCGTAGTCCTCGTGCATGCCGAACAGCTCCGCGGGCGCCGAGACGGCAACGATCTGCAGCGACGTGTCGACGACCACCGCGACTTCGTCCATTCCCTGCAGCACAGCCGCCGTGCCGTCCGGCAGGGCCGTGGATGCCGCGACACGCGCGCGATCGCGTGCGCGCAGCGCGATCAGCACGAGCGTGGCCACTCCGCCGCCGAGGACGAGACCGAGGATCAGCGCGATCACCGGCTGCAGGGACTCCATGGGTCCCAGCGTAGGGTGGTTGGACACCGCAGATTCACGATACGGATCAACACCGGACACCCCGTCGGCAACGTTCATCGCTGCGGCACCGATCGTTAACCTTGGCCCGCGATGATCGCCGGGTCAGTGGGCGGCACCGTGCCTGCCCGCCGGAAGAGAGGCTCTCTCATGCGCGAAGTGTTCCACCAGTCGCTCGAGGACGTGCAGTCACGTCTCGTCGAGATCGCCGAGCTGGTCACGGAGGCCATCGACAAGGCCACGCGCGCCTTCGGCACCAGCGACGTCGCCCTTGCCGAAGAGGTCATCGAAGCCGACCAGACGATCGACGACAAGGCGGTCGCGCTCGACGAGCTGGCGATCCAGATCCTCGCGCGTCAGCAACCGGTCGCCCGCGATCTGCGCATCGTCGTCGCCGCGCTCCGCGTCAGCGCCTCCCTGGAGCGCATGGGCGACATCGCCGAGCACATCGCTCAGCTCACCCGCATGCGCTTCCCCGAGCGCGCCATCCCGAAGGGGCTGAAGGGCACCTTCACCAAGATGGGTGAACTCGACGTCGAGGTCGCGAAGACCCTCACCGAGCTGCTGCGCACCGAAGACCTCAGCTACCTCGAGACGCTGCGCACGCTCGACGACAAGGTAGACGACCACCACCTCGCCGTCTTCGAGAAGGTGCTGAGCGAGAAACTGGCAGGGCGAGGCGGGAGCCACCGTCGATGCGACCCTCGCGAGCCGCTACCTCGAGCGCTTCGCCGACCACGCCGTCTCGGTGGCCAAGAAGGTCGCCTACCTCGCCACCGGCGACTGGACGCCCGACACCGACACGATCGCCGTCATCATCGCCGAGGGCGAATCGCTCGACGGCGCCGAGTAAGACGTCGCCTCCGCCTGGGCGGGGGTGCAACACGAAGAGGGGGATGCCGGTCGGCATCCCCCTCTCACGTTCGTCCGGTCGCGGGCCGTCAGCCCTTGCCCTGGCTCGCCACGGCGGCGGCACCGGCAGCGGCGGCCTCGGGATCGAGGTAGGCGCCCGGCTCGAGCGGCATGAGGTCCTCACCGAGGCGGTACACGAGCGGAATGCCGGTGGGGATGTTCAGCTCGGCGATGTCCGCATCGCTGATGCCGTCGAGATGCTTCACGAGTCCGCGCAGCGAGTTGCCGTGCGCCGTCACGAGAACCGTCTTCCCGGCCTTCAGATCGGGAACGATCTCGTTCTCCCAGTAGGGCAGAAGGCGGTCGATGACGATCTTCAGCGACTCGGTGCGCGGGACGTCACCGTCGATGCCGGCATAGCGCGGGTCGTTCACCTGGCTGTAGGGCGAGTCGTCGGGAAGGGCCGGCGGCGGCACATCGAAAGAGCGACGCCACAGCATGAACTGCTCCTCGCCGAACTGCTCGAGGGTCTCCGCCTTGTCCTTGCCCTGGAGGTCGCCATAGTGGCGCTCATTCAGGCGCCACGACCGCTTCACGGGGATCCACAGGCGGTCGGCGGCGTCGAGCGCGATGTTGGCGGTCTGGATCGCGCGACTGAGCAGCGAGGTGTGCAGCACATCGGGCAGGATGCCGGACTCTTTCAGCAGCTCACCGCCGCGCGCGGCCTCGCCGCGACCCTGCTCGGTGAGGCGGACGTCCACCCATCCGGTGAACTGGTTGGTCTTGTTCCACTCGCTCTGCCCGTGGCGGAGGAGGATCAGCGTGTACGGCGCGGTCATGCTCGTCATCCTACCGGCGCGCGCGCTGGCATCATGGGGGGATGCCGCCGGAGAAAGCCCCCGCTCACGGGGTGGTCGGTCAGATCACGCGCGGCACGACGAACACCAATCGACTGCGTCGCATCGACCGCTGGATCGCCCGGCATCCGGCGCTGCGGCGCACCGCCGATCCGTTCGTCGTCGACCTCGGCTACGGCGCGAGCGCGGTGACCGTGCTCGAACTCGAGCGGCGCCTGCGCCTCGCGCGCCCCGACGTCGAGGTACTCGGGCTGGAGATCGACCCCGCCCGCGTCGAGCGCGCCCGCACGCAGCTCGTCGAGGTGCGCGCGGGGCGCACGGCGTTCGCGACCGATGCTCACGTCTCGTTCGCCCGCGGTGGGTTCGAGGTACCCACGCCGCGCGGACGCCGACCTGCGGTGCTGAGGGCGTTCAACGTCCTTCGGCAGTACGACGAGCACGAGGTGAAGGACGCCTGGGGGCGCATGGCGCAGCGACTGCATCCGGACGGCATTCTCGTGGAGGGCACCTGCGACGAGCTCGGCCGGATCTGCACATGGGTCGAGGTCGGCGCCGACGGGGCACCGCGAACGCTCACTCTGTCGTTGCGGCTCGCCGAACTCGCCTCGCCGTCGATCGCCGCCGAGCGCCTGCCCAAAGCTCTCATCCACCGCAATGTGCCCGGCGAGGCGGTGCACGACTTCCTCCGCGCCCTCGACGGAGAGTGGACGCGCGCCGTCGGCACCGCCTCGTTCGGCCCGGTGCAACGCTGGCGCGCCGCGCTCGACGCGATGCACGCGACGGGCTGGCCTGTGCACGGCCGGGCGCGCTGGCGTCTGGGCGAGGTCACGGTGCCGTGGAGTCTCATCGCTCCCCGCGACTGAACGCCCCGCGGCCGCTCAGATCCGCGGGATGGCAGCGCGCGCTTCGGCCGCAGGCATGCCGGCCGCGGTCATCAGGTCGACGGCCAACGGCCGCAGCGCCCCGATGAGCGTCTGATCCACGGCGGAACTGCGGTCGGCGAGGACGCGGGGGTCGAGGCGCCCGGCCACAGCGCGGATCGCCTCTCGCGCGGCGGGCTCGTAGGAGATGTCGCCCAGAGCATCGGAGATCAGCCGGGCGCCGGCGGCGAGTTCGGCGAGCAGATCGGCGGCGATCGGCCGTGGCTGTCGGTCGTCGCTGAGGTAGACGACGCGGCGCGCGATGACCCGGAGATTGCGCGTCGCGAGATCCAGGTGGTGCCGCACGCGGTCCTGCCGCTGGAACTCGGAGCGCTGGCGTCGCAGGAACGGAGAGATGCGGGCGATCTCGGAGCCCGACTCCACCCCCGCACGCCACTGGTCGACGAGGCTCTGCAGGCTGCGTGCCATGGCGAGACCGCGCTGGGCTCGCACCGGATCTCCCCGTCGCAACGCTTGGACGAGAGTCGTGACCGCGCCGTCGAACGCGGTGAGGAGCTGAGCACCCTCCCGCGTGACGGCACGCAGCGGACTGCGTGGCAGGAGAGCCGTGACCAGCAGGGCCGCCACGCCCCCGACGATCCCGTCGATCATGCGGATGAAGGGGACGCTCACGGGAATGACCATGACGATGGCCGACTGCACCGCTGCCGCGATGGCGAACGCCGGCTGCGGCGAGAGGAAGCGGGCGACGACGAGAGACGCCGCCAGTGTCAGCCCCAGTTGCCACCAGCCGATGCCGGCGACGAAGACGATGAGCTCGGCCACGAGGATGCCGACGACCATCCCGACCACGGTCTCCAGCACGCGCCGCGGGCGCGCATCGCGCACCAACCCCAGACTGGAGACCGTCACCGTCGCCGCGAGCAGGGGCGCCGCGTGTCCGAGTACGTAGTGGGCGAACGAGAACGCCGCCGTGGCCGCGACGACGATCTGGACGATGGCCGGCGCGGAGACCGCGACGCGGTCCATCCCGGCGCGGGGATGCCAGCGGGCTCGGCGACGGGTGACGATCGCCGCGGTGGACGGCCGAGAGCTCTCCGGCGATGACGCGGCGGGTGACACCGGCGTCAGCGGCGCCGGGAGAGCCGCGGCATCCGCGGGATCGATGCGGTGCGCCCGGCATCGGGGGGAACGATGACCTCCTGCGCGGCCGCGACGCGACTCTCGTCCACGGCGACCGTCAGATCGGCGTCGACCGGAACCGTGCGCTTGACGTATGCCAGCGCGATCGGCCCCTCTTCGTAGTGGCGTGCAACGGAGGTCACGGCGCCGACGACCTCGTCGTCGAGGAAGACCTCTGCGCCCCCGACGGGCAGGTCGGCATCGCTGCCATCGAGTTGCAGGGCGACGAGTCGGCGTGGCGGATGCCCGAGGTTGTGCACCTTCGCGACCGTCTCCTGGCCGCGGTAGCAGCCCTTGTCCAGGTGCACGGCGGTGCGCAACCAGTCGGCCTCGTGAGGCAGCGCTCGCCCGTCGGCCTCGGTCTCGGCGCGCGGACGCCACGCGGCGATGCGGACCGCATCGACGGCCATCCATCCTGCGATGGGCTGCTGACCCGACGCCGCGGCCTCGGCGAGGCGCGACACGGCGTCGACCGGCACGACCGCCTCCGCCCAGTCGTAAGACTCCCCCGGGTGCGGCGCGGCAGCAGCGTACCCCCACCCGCCGACGGCGACCGCGGGCCACGGGTCGCGCCAGACGGCGAGGGGCTCGAGTGCAGCGACCGCTTCGGAGGTGCCGCCGATGACGCGCACCTCGTCGGAGAGGTCCTGCGGCTCGACCCGCAAACGGAACCGCATGCGGCTCAGCCACGACAGGAACGCGGCCGAACGGGAGCGGTCGACGATCAGCCACGTGCGCACACCGTCGTCCACGACGGCGGCAGCGTGTTCGACATGGCCCTGCGGGTCGAGCACGAGCAGTTCCGTGCTGGTGCCCGGAGCGAGCGCCGTCAACGCCTGGGAGGTGATGGAATCCAGCCAGCTCAGACGGTCGACGCCGTCGATCGCGAGCACGACGCGGTCCTCGAGCGGCGCCAGCGCGCGCCCGGCGACGAGCTCACGCTGCTCGCGCGCGGGCGCCGCCACGTGCGCCAGCCCACGCTCGTCGACGACGGCACCGGGAACGATGGTGAACGCGCTGGCGACGGCAGCCGAAGGGGGCGCCTCGGACATGCTCACTCGGCCCGCGCCAGTCGTGCCGACGCGTGCGAACCGAGCTCGCCGCCGAGCGCGGCGATGTCCCACGCCCAGAGCAGGTGGCCGTCGACGAGGCCGTACATCCGGGTCGCCGCGGTGTAAACCTTCGCGCTGGCAGGGCGCACCACGGCATCCGTCGCCAGATCGATGCGCGGGCCGCGGACCTGCCCGACGTAGAGCTCGCTGATGCCGTCCGAGTGCACGATCGCGACCTCGAGATCGAAGCCGCCCTCCTCGTTGCGCAGCGACTCGACGTCGTCCGCCGTCCGCCCGGCGTCGCGCACCGCCGACGGCGGCAGCAGCGCCGGCCCGGGATCGGCCTGCCCGAGGGGGCGAGCCAGGCGCCAGTATCCGGTCTCCGCGACGAGGGGCGTGCGCGTCTCGTCGTCGGCGACGAACCATGCGCTCGCGGCGTAGTTCACGTAATCGCCGCCGTCATGACTGAAGCTCACCCGATGGGCGAACTCGCCGCTGAACGAGACATCGCCGGCTTCATAGTCGATGACGCCGGTGCCTTCCCAGACACCGAGCAGCCACGAGAGAGGGACGAGATCGGCCGGCAGGTCGGTCGGCAGGTCGATCATGTCGATCAGCGCTGGCCGCGGTAGAGGTTCTTGATCACGACACCCGACACGAAGACGATCGCGAGCGAGGCGAGCGCGAGCAACCCGACGAAGAAGAGTTCGAGTGCGAGCAGGTCCATACCTTCACTCTACCGTCACGCGAACATGCTGGAGAGTCCGAGACCGAGCCCGATCAGGCCCATCACCACGAACGCACCGAGAGTGCTCAGCGCCACCCGGCGCAGGAAGCCCTGCGAGTGCCCCTGCACCAGCTGCACGACGAAGGCGAGGATGAGGCAGGCGGCCATGCCCACCGGCATCCATGCGGCGCGCCACTCGCCCGGAGCGACGGCGCCGATCACGATCGCGATCACCGCGCCGGCGGCCCAGACTCCGACGATGCCGCCGTACTCGGCGCGGGGCGCCAATCCGGGAAGCGTCATCCTCCCATTGTCGCCGACACGCGCACTGCGCGCACGTCGCGCGAGCCGCCGCGCACGGCGCCCGTGCGAGCGGGTTCTAAGATGGGGGCACGGTTCGGGGGCATCCGAACCCGAAGGGACCCCCATTGGCTCAGCTTCTCGTCTTGAGTTCCGCCCCGGGCGGGGGCCCCGTCCTGCCTGCGCTCGAGCTGCTGAGCCATCGCGTCCGCCAGATTCCCGCCGAACCGGCGCAACTCGTGAACGCGCCGAGCTCGGATGTCATCTTCGTCGACGCCCGCGCCGACCTGGTCGGGGCGAAGTCGCTGTGCAAGATCCTCAACACGACGGGCCTGGACGCGCCTCTGGTACTCGTCGTGACGGAAGGCGGGCTCACCGCGGTGTCCACCGACTGGGGCATCGACGACGTGATCCTCGTCGGCGCCGGGCCCGCCGAAGTCGACGCGCGCATCCGGCTGGCGGTCGGACGTCAGTCCGCCTCTCAGGTGTCCAGTCGCATCCAGACCTCCGGCATCACGATCGATGAGTCGTCCTATTCGGCCAAGGTGCACGGCAAGCCTCTGGATCTCACCTACAAGGAGTTCCAGCTGCTGCACTTCTTCGCCACGCATCCGTCGCGCGTGTTCACGCGCGAGCAGCTGCTGAGCGAGGTGTGGGGTTACGACTACTTCGGCGGCACGCGAACCGTCGACGTGCACGTGCGACGACTGCGCGCCAAGCTCGGCGACCTGGAGCAGCTCATCGGCACGGTGCGCAACGTCGGCTATCGCTTCAACGTCTACGAGGACGACCAGATCCCCTCGTCGCACGAGGCCTCTTCGGCCTGATGACGCGGCGGCGAGCGCCGCGCGACCTCGTGGTTAACGCGTCGGTCACCTGGCCCTGACATGATGAGGGAATGATCGACACCGACGTTCTGGACACCGGACTGGGCGACGAGGACGACGACGACTTCGACGAAATGGTCGAAGACGGCGACGCCCAACTCCCCGAGCACCGCTACATGGATCGCGAGCTCAGCTGGCTCGCCTTCAACCAGCGCGTGCTGGAGCTCGCGGAGGACCCGTCGCTGCCCGTGCTGGAGCGCAGCAACTTCCTGGCGATCTTCGCCAGCAACCTCGACGAGTTCTTCATGGTGCGGGTGGCCGGCCTCAAGCGCCGCATCGTGACCGGCCTCGCGGTGCCGACCAACGTCGGTCGCGCCCCCCAAGACGTGCTCGCCGACATCTCCGACGCTGCCCACGCCCTGCAGCTGCGTCAGGCGAACGCCTGGCTCGGGATGGTCCAGCCCGCACTCGCCGAGGCGGGCATCGAGGTCGTCTCCTGGGACGACCTGTCGGTCGATGATCGCAACGAGCTCTCCGAGTACTTCCAGTCCCAGGTGTTCCCGGTACTGATGCCGCTCGCGGTGGACCCGGCGCACCCTTTCCCCTACATCTCCGGTCTCTCGCTGAACCTCGCGATCCGCATCCGCAACGCGAAGACGGGTCGTCAGGAGTTCGCGCGCCTGAAGGTGCCGCCCATGCTCCCGCGCTTCGTCGCCGTGCCGGGAGACGCCGGACGGGCGCGATACCTGCCGCTCGAGCAACTCATCGCCAACCATCTGGGCGACCTGTTCCCGGGTATGGAGATCCTCGAGCACCACACGTTCCGCCTCACCCGCAACGAGGACGTCGTGATCGAGGAGGACGAGACCGAGAACCTCATCCAGGCGCTCGAGGCCGAGCTGCTGCGACGCCGGTTCGGCCCGCCGATCCGTCTCGAAGTCACCGAGGACATGGACGACGTCACCCTCGACCTGCTGATCGCCGAACTCGACATCACCGAGCAGGAGGTCTACCGCCTCCCCGGCCCACTCGACCTGCGGGGTCTGTTCGACCTGTCTCGCATCGACCGTCCGGAGCTGCACTATCCGGCGCACGTGCCGACCACGGCTCCGGCCTTCCAGCCCGCCGAACAGAACGGGCGCGCCGATCTGTTCGCCGCGATCCGCAAGGGCGACGTGCTCGTGCACCACCCGTACGAGTCGTTCACCACGAGCGTCGTGAGCTTCCTCGAGCAGGCCGCGCGCGACCCGCACGTGCTCGCCATCAAGCAGACGCTCTACCGCACCTCCGGTGACAGCCCGATCGTTCAGGCGCTGATCGATGCCGCCGAACGCGGCAAGCAGGTGCTGGCTCTGGTGGAGGTCAAGGCGCGCTTCGACGAGGCGGCCAACATCGTCTGGGCGCGCAAGCTCGAGAAGGCGGGCGTGCACGTCGTCTACGGCTTGGTGGGGCTGAAGACGCACTGCAAGCTGCTGCACGTCATCCGCGAGGAGGACGGCATGCTGCGCAGCTACAGCCACATCGGCACGGGCAACTACAACCCGAAGACGAGTCGCATCTACGAGGACTTCGGCCTCTTCACCGCCGACGAGCAGGTGGGTCGCGATCTCACGCGTCTCTTCAACGAGCTCAGCGGCTACGCGATCGAGAAGAAGTTCAAGCGCCTGCTGGTGGCTCCCCTGCACCTGCGCAAGGGGCTGCTCCGCCAGATCGAGAACGAGCGACGCCACGCCCTCGAGGGAAAGCCGGCACACATCCGCATCAAGGTCAACTCGATGGTGGACGAGCAGATCATCGATGCGCTCTATCGGGCGAGCCAGGCCGGTGTCCGCGTCGACGTCTGGGTGCGCGGCATCTGCTCACTGAAGGTCGGACTGCCCGGCGTGAGCGACAACATCACCGTGCGCTCGATCCTGGGCCGCTACCTCGAGCACTCGCGCATCTTCGCGTTCGCCGGCGCCGGCGACCCTCAGGTGTTCATCGGCAGTGCCGACATGATGCACCGCAACCTCGACCGGCGCGTCGAAGCCCTCGTGCGCGTCGTCGCGCCCGCGCAGATCAAGGAGCTCGTCGACCTGTTCGATCTCGCGATGAGCGCTGAGACGAGTTCGTGGCACCTCGAGGACAGCGGCGAGTGGAAGCGCCACAGCACGGATGCCGACGGCAAGCCGCTCATCGATCTGCAGGACCGCACGATGGCGCAGGTGCAGCGCCGACGTCGGGCGCGGGCGGTGCGATGACCGACACCGCCGTCTACGCGGCCGGCGGCGTCGTGTGGCGCGTCGTCGACGGCAAGCTCCGCGTGCTGGTCATCCATCGCACGGCCTACGCCGACGTCACGATCCCCAAGGGCAAGGTCGATCCCGGCGAGAGCCTCGCCGAGACCGCCGTGCGCGAGATCTTCGAGGAGACCGGAATCCGCGTCGCCCTCGGCATCCCCGTCGGCGTCTCGCGCTATCACATGCCCAACAAGCGGCAGAAGATCGTGCACTACTGGTCTGCCGAGGCGACGGATGCCGCGATCCGCACCTCCGCGTTCGTGCCCAACAAGGAGATCGCCGCCATCGAGTGGCTTTCGCCGAAGAAGGCGCTCGCGAAGCTGTCGTATCCCGTCGACGTCGAGATCATGGAGCAGTTCCTGCGCTACGTCGACGACGGTGTGCTGCAGACGTTCCCCATCGTCGTGCTGCGCCATGCCCGGGCCCTCCCCCGTGAGGACTGGGACGGCTCCGACGCGGCGCGACCGCTCACGGCCCGCGGGACGAAACAGGCGGCGGCCGCCGTCGGGCCGCTTCGCGCCTTCGGCGTGCGCAAGATCGTTTCCAGCGACGCCGTCCGGTGCGTGACCACGGTCACCCCGCTCGCGGCGGCGATCGGCAAGGACATTCACCGCACCTCGGCGCTCAGCCAGGACGCCTGGGAGGACGGCACGTCGGACGTGCGCTCGGTCATCGGACGCCGTGTACGCTCGCGCAAGCCCGCGGTGCTGTGCAGTCACGGTCCGGTGCTCCCCGGCATCCTGTCGGAGCTGGCGCTGGCGACGGGAACACTGCACGGTTCCTACCTCGGGAGCGCGTCCGCTCTGGAGACCGGCGCGTTCTCGGTCGTGCACCTCTCGGCATCCAATCCCGGGTCGGGCATCATCGCGATCGAGACCCACGAGCCGAAGCTGTAGGCCGGTGGAGGGGCTCCGCCTGGCGTGGGCGCGGGTGCCGGCCGCACGGCCCGATCGGCGGACGGTCGCGTGGGCTCTGTTGCGGGGGCTGCTGGCCGATGCCGGGTCGCCGCACGCGGTGCTGACCAACCCCTGCCCGCGGTGCGGGGGGCCGCACGGCCCCGTGCGGGTGGACGACGAGCGGTGGTTCGCCGCGGTGACCTACGCCGGTGCGACGGCCATCGTCGGCATCCATCCGCGGGCCGGGGCGGCGGGCTTCGCCCTCGACGCGGAACCGTTGCACGATTCCGTGCGAGAGGCGGCGGGCGGCGCGCCCGGCGGGCTGCGGCGGTGGGTGCGTGTGGAGGCCGCCCTCAAGGCCACCGGTCTCGGCCTGCGGGTGGACCCGGCATCCGTCCACGTCGCGGCGCGGGACGACGGCACGGACTGGAGCGCCTCCGTGCCCGACGAGGCGCGACAGAGCGTCGTCACCGCCCGCGGTCAGGATCTCTCCTGCGGGCCGCCGGGCATCCTCCTCTGCGCCGCACTGGTCCCCTGAAAGCAGAGCGGGAGGCTCACTCTCAGCGCTCGTCCTCCCGCGGACGGCGCGCCAGCGTCACGGCGGAGCCGATGGTGAGCACGAGCCCGCCGATCAGCGCAGTCGCCGTGGCCGTCAGGAGCCACGGCGACGCGGGCGTACGCGATGCCGACTCGATGCCCAGCGTGACGGCGAGCGCAACGCCGACGAGACAGATCACCGACCCGATGACCGACAACAGCCGCAATACGGTCGTCGAGAACATGACCGCCCCTCTCACTGACCCCAGCAGCCGACGCCGCCGGTGACGTACACGTTCAGTCTGTGTCGCACGAGTCAAGGGCCGTCTGCCAGCCCCATCCCCAGAAGCCCGTGTAGCCGCGCGCGCCCGAACACGTCGCCGCGGCGGCAGCGACGGTGCGCGCCTGCGGCGTCGTCTGGGCATCGACCGACGACGTCATGCCGACGACATCGTTGCCGGCGGCCGTGTAGGTCGCCGCGTAGTCTGCGACGTCGGAATCGCTCACCCCGGCCGCGAGTGCCGCCTCGGCGTCGAAGACGCCGGTCGCCGTGTCGGTCGCACTCTCCAACGGGGAAAGCACCCGTTCCTCTGCGGCCGACAACTGCGAAACGGGGCCGTCGAGGGGGTGCTGCGCGGAGGGAGATGACGCGGATCCTCG
>NZ_BADB01000048.1:0-6025 GCF_000333415.1 Microbacterium sp. B24
CGGCCGCGCTCGTGACGGCGCATCTGAAGTTCTCGCTCCCCTACCGCGCCCTCTTTCACACAGGTGCTGCGACCCGACACCGCCGGCCGGCTCGTCGACGCCCTCGCCGCGCTGCTCGTGCGCCTGCATACCGTCGGCTTCTTCTGGGGTGACGTGTCGCTGTCGAACACGCTCTTCCGACGGGATGCCGGGGCCTTCGCCGCCTACCTGGTCGACGCCGAGACCGGCGAGCTGCACGAGAGCGGCCTGACGCGCGGTCAGCGCGAGCACGACCTCGACGTCGCGCGCACGAACATCGCCGGCGAGATCATGGACCTCGAAGCCGGCGGTCGCCTCGAAGGCGGCGTGGATGCCGTCGCGATCGCCGACGGCATCATGTCGTCGTACCGCTCGCTCTGGGCGGCGCTGACCGACAAGGAGACCTTCGCCGCCGGCGAGGCCTGGCACATCACCGAGCGGGTCAAACGCCTGAACGATCTCGGCTTCGACATCGGCGAGATGTCGATCCGCACCACGCCGGACGGCACCACGGTGTCGATTCAGCCCAAGGTCGTCGACGCCGGCCACCACCAGCGGCGCCTTCTGCGTCTGACGGGACTGGACGTCGAGGAGAACCAGGCCCGGCGCCTGCTCAACGACATGGACGCGTTCCGTGCCCGCGTCTCGCGACTCGGCTCCGACGAGGAGATGGTGGCGCACGAGTGGCTCACCCGCGTGTTCGAACCCGTCGTGAAGGCGATCCCCTGGGATCTGCGCGCCAAACTCGAACCCGCCGAGGTGTTCCACCAGGTCCTCGAACACCGCTGGTACATGTCGCAAGCGCGAGGACAGTCGGTGCCGATCGCCGAGGTCGTCTCGTCCTACATCGACGACGTGCTGCGTCACCGCCGGGACGAGGCCACGGTGATGGGTCCCCCCACCGAGACGATGGCGATTCCGGTGATCACCTCGGCGATCTCGACGATCGACGACGACGAAGACGAGGACGTCGACTGGCGCGACCTGGTCTGAACCCGGCGAGAGAGCGCGTCAGTACCCGACGGTGAAGCGCCGGCGCGAGTGCTGCGGGTTCTCGATCTCGTCGAGCACCGCCACCGCGAGATCGGCGCCGGAGATGTAGGACTGCCCCTCGGCATCGGTGACGACGACATCGCCACCGACCCGGTAGGTGCCCGTCCGCTCGCCCGGGTTGAAGCCGCCGAAGCCGCCGGCGGGGTGGACGAAGAACCAGTCGCGACCGGTCTGCTCGCCCTGAAGGTCCTCCAGAACACCGATCATCTCCAGCGCCTCGGCCTTGAAGGCGTCGGGGAAGTCGACGTCGACGACGCGAGGGCCCTCGGGAGCGACGAGGCTCCCGCCGGCGCCGCCGATGACGCCCAGCCGCACGCTCTCGGGCAGCACGGTGTTCAGCGCCTCCAGGTTGGGCCGCACGAGGCCCTCCATCGCACCGCGCGGCGCGACGGCGCTGATGACCACGTCCGCGCCCTCCAGCTGCGTCACCAGCCCGGGGATGTCCAGCAGCGTCCCCTCGACGTAGGTCGCACCGGGCACGCGGTCTGCGGCCACCGACCGTGACACCGACAGCACGGTGTGCCCGCGGTCCACAGCCTCGGAGACGATGTGGCGACCGGCGAAGCCGGTGCCTCCCAGAACGGCGATGATGGCCATCTCAGTGCTTCCTTTCGGATCGGCGTGCAGGTGGAGCGGGCGTCACTCGGACGCGGCGCGGATGGTGGAGACCTGGTAGAGCGCGACGGATGCCGCGATGCCGGCGTTGAGCGACTCTGCGGCGGAGGAGATCGGGATCGACACGATCTGGTCGCACGTCTCGGTGACCAGCCGTGACAGCCCCTTGCCCTCCGAGCCGACGACGATGACGACGGGCCGATCTGCCAGTTCGAGCTGGGGCAGCGCGACGTCGCCGCCGCCATCGAGACCGAGCACGAACACGCCCTGCTTCTTGAACTCTTTGAGCGTCGTGGTCAGATTCGGTGCCATCGCGACCGGAACCCGCGCCGCGGCGCCGGCGCTCGTCTTCCACGCGGCCGAGTTGACGCCGGCCGAACGGCGCTGGGGAATGATGAGTCCCTGACCGCCGAAGGCGGCGGTGGAGCGGATGATCGCGCCGAGGTTGCGCGGATCGGTGATGCCGTCCAACGCGACCATCAGCGGCGTCTGCCCCTTTCCGATGATCTCCTCCAGCAGGTCCTGGGGGTGCGCGTACTCGTACGGCGGCACCTTGAGCGCCACACCCTGGTGCACGCCGTCGAAGCCGGCCATACGGTCGAGCTCGGGGCGGGTGACCTCCATCACGGGGATACCGCGCTGGGTCACGATCGACAGCATCTCCTTGACGCGATCGTCCATCTCGACGCGCTGGGCGATGTAGAACGCCGTCGCCGGGATGCGTGCACGCAGAGCTTCGAGCACGGAGTTGCGCCCGGTCACGTTCTCGGTGTCGTCACCGGCCTTGGCCTTCGGCGCGCGGGACGGCGCCGGCTTCTGACCGGGGCGCCCCTTGCCGCCGGCGGCGGCGTAGCGCTCCATGGCGGCCTTGCGCTTGCCGGCGACGTGCCAGCTGCGGTCCTCGGCCTTGGGAGTCGGCCCCTTGCCCTCGAGCGCCTTGCGTCCGTTGCCGCCCGTGCCCTTGAGTGGGCCCTTCTTCTTGCCCTTGCCCGCGGAGGGGTTGCCCGGCTTAGCCATCATTCAGACTCCAATGGGTCCCGTCGGGACCGTCCTCGAGGACGACGCCGGCCGCCGCGATCGCGTCGCGAAGACGGTCGGCGGCCGCCCAGTCCTTGTTCGCGCGCGCCTGCGCACGCTGGGTGATCATCGCTTGCAGCAGCGCGTCCAGGGCGCGCGCCTCGGCAGCACCTGCTTCGGGTCGCCATTTCGGGTCGGCCGGATTCATACCGAGAACGCCGGTCATGCGGCCCACTTCGACGAAAGCGCGGGCCGCGGCATCCCGATCGCCCGCATCCAACGCCGCGTTTCCGGCGCGCACGGTCTCGTGGACGACCGCGAGCGCCTGCGGAACGCCGAGGTCATCGTCCATCGCGGCAGCGAACGCCTCGGGGATATCGGCGGCCACCAGCGGCACCGCAGTGCCGAGCACCCGCGCGGCCCGCTGCTGGAACGTTCGGATGCGCTCGAGGGCCGCCTCGGCCTCGTCGAAGGATGCCGCGGTGAGATCGAGCGTGGACCGGTAGTGCGCCGCGCCGAGGGCGTAGCGCACGACGAGCGGGTCGCGGTCGGCCAGCACGTCCAGCGCGAGCAGATGATTGCCGAGCGACTTCGACATCTTCTGGTCGCCGACCGTGACCAGGCCGTTGTGCACCCAGTAGCGCGCGAACGCGTCGCCCGCCGCACGCGACTGCGCCAACTCGTTCTCGTGGTGCGGGAAGCGCAGGTCGATGCCGCCACCGTGGATGTCGAAGGAGGCACCCAGGTAGCGGCGGCTCATGGCAGAGCACTCGATGTGCCAGCCCGGCCTGCCCGGCCCCCAAGGACTCTCCCACACGGCATCTGTCGGCTCGTCGCTCTTGGCGCTCTTCCAGAGCGCGAAGTCGCGAGGGTCGCGCTTGCCGCGCGCGTCCGCGTCGGCCGCCGGCTCCATCGCGTCGATGCTCTGATGGGTCAACTCTCCGTAGGCGGACCACGAACGCACGTCGAAATAGACGTCAGCGGCCGCGGCGTAGGCATGACCGCGTTCGATGAGGGTGGCGATAAGCTCCTGCATCTGCGGGATCGACCCGGTCGCGCGAGGCTCGTAGGTCGGCGCGAGGATGCCGATCGCGGCATACGCGTACGCGAACTCGCGCTCCACGCGATACGCGAGCGCCCACCACGGCTCATCAGCGGTGGCGTTCTGCAACACCTTGTCGTCGATGTCGGTGATGTTGCGCACGAAGGTGACGCGCCCGAAGCGCCGGGTGAGCCAGCGACGCAGCAGATCGAAGGCGAGCGCCGCGCGCAGATGATGGATGCCGGGGCCGGACTGGACAGTCGGGCCGCACACGTACATGCTCACGTGGGTCGGATCCTGCGGCGCGAAGTCGCGCAACGCCTGCACCTGGGTGTCGTAGAGCCGGACCGTCACCGCACCAGCCTACCCGCGCGCGCGAGACGCGACAGCGGCGCGGGCGTGGGGGCTCACACGGAGTAGACGAGCGCGACGGCGAAGGCGGCGACGCCGTCGCCCGTTCCCGTATAGCCGAGCCCATCGGTCGTGGTCGCCGACACGGCGACGGGCGCACCGAGCGCCGCAGACAGGGCATGTTCGGCTTCCGCGCGGCGCGCGGCAAAGCGCGGGCGGCGCGCCTGCACCTGCACCGAGACGTTGCCGATCGAGAAGCCGGCGGCCTCCACCAGCTCCCGCGTGCGGGCCAGGAACGCCTCGGCGTGGGCGCCGGCGTACTGCGGTTGATCGGTTCCGAAATGGGTGCCGATGTCGCCGAGTCCCGCGGCGGCGAGCACGGCGTCCACGATGGCGTGCGCGACGGCATCCCCATCCGAATGACCGTGCAGCGAGGATTCACCGGGCCAGTGCAGTCCGGCCAGCCAGAGATCGCCGCTGCCGCCGACGGCATGCACGTCGGTGCCGACGCCGACGCGCGGCACCGGCGCGGTGCGCCCCACCGGCGCGACAGCCAGGAGGGCTCGCGCGCGGTCGAGATCGCCCGGAGTGGTGATCTTGAAGCTCCGCTCATCGCCGGGCACCGTCCACACCGGTGTTCCCATGCTCTGCACGAGTGCGGCGTCGTCGGTGTGCTCGGCGGATGCCGCGGCATAGGCCGCGTCGAGAATCGTGCGGCGGAATCCCTGCGGGGTCTGCGCGGCCGCCAGTTCGGAACGCTCGATCGCCTCGCGCACGCGATCGCCGGACACCCGTTTGACGGTGTCGACCACAGGAAGCACCGGAAGCACCGCATCTTTGCCGTCCGCGAGCGCATCGATGACGCGCGCGAACACCTCGGGCGGAGTCAGAGCCCGCGCGGCGTCATGGACCAGCACGCGCTCGACGTCGGGCCACACGGCCCGCAGTCCGGCAGCCACCGACTCCTGCCGGCTGAGCCCGCCGGCGACGACCGTGACCAGGTCGTGCCGTTCGCCGGCGACGGCGCGCGCCTCGGTCAGGGCGTCACCGACGCGGTCTGAGGGAGCGACGATCACGACCTGCGCGGCCGGCGCGGCGAACACACCCTCCAGCGCGTGGCGCAGAACCGTGTGGGTGTCGAGACCCACGAACGCCTTCGGAACGCCCGCGCCCAACCGCTGACCGGATCCAGCCGCGACGACGATCACGGCGGTGTGGGGCACGGGAACCAACGGGTCGCTCATGCACCCGACACTACCGACGTGGCGCGCCGTCTTCCGGCGGATGCCGTGATCAGCTCGCGAGAACCTCGTCGAGGACCCCCGAGGCGTGATCCTCATCGGCCTTCAGTGCCAGAGCGATCTCGGACACGAGGATCTGACGAGCTTTGGCCAGCATGCGCTTCTCACCGGCGGACAGGCCGCGGTCCTGGTCACGACGCCACAGGTCGCGAACGACCTCGCTCACCTTGATCACGTCGCCGGACGCGAGCTTCTCGAGGTTGGCCTTGTAGCGGCGCGACCAGTTGGTGGGCTCTTCGGTGAACGGTGCGCGCAGCACGTCGAACACCTTCTCGAGACCGTCCTTGCCGATCACGTCACGAACACCGACCAGGTCGACGTTGTCGGCAGGGACCTCGATGATGAGGTCTCCCTGCGTGACATTCAGCTTCAGGTACTTCTTGGTCTCGCCCTTGATGATCCGGTCCTTGACCTCGATGATCGTCGCGGCCCCGTGGTGCGGATAGACGACCGTCTCGCCAACCTCAAAAAGCATGCAGTTATGTCCTTTCGGCAAAGTCCAGAATACCACAGGCGACATACGCTAAGGTTCGCCGGCTGAGCATCCGCGGCGGGGACGCCGGGGTGGCGCCGCGTCGCGGCATAGAATGAGCACACACCGACTCGTCCAGGAGGATCCGTGAACACG
>NZ_BADB01000047.1:0-11094 GCF_000333415.1 Microbacterium sp. B24
CCCGCCGATCAGTTCCTTCCAGGTCGGCCCGCTGACGATCCACTTCTACGCCCTGTGCATCCTCGCGGGCATCGTCGTCGCGGCTTTCATGACCAACCACCGTCTCACCAAGCGTGGCGCGGAATCGTGGGTCGTCATCGACATCTGCCTGCTCGCCGTGCCCCTGGCGATCATCGGCGCACGCGCCTTCCACGTCGTGACCCACTGGGGGTTCTACTTCGAGCAGGGACGCGAGTGGTGGAACCCGTTCGTGCGCGATGCGATCTGGAACGTGTGGGACGGCGGCATCGCGATCTTCGGCGCGCTCATCGGCGGCGCGATCGGCGCGTGGCTCGGCTGCAAGTGGACCGGCATCCGGTTCTGGACCTTCGCCGATGCGCTCGCTCCGGGCCTGCTGCTCGCGCAGGCGCTGGGCCGCTTCGGAAACTGGTTCAACCAGGAGCTGTACGGGCTTCCCACCGATCTGCCCTGGGGCCTGCAGATCGACTACCCGAACCCGGCCTGGCCGGTCGGCCTGCCTGCCGGAACGCTCTTCCACCCCACTTTCCTTTACGAGGTGATCTGGAACACGATGGGCGTGATCGTGCTGCTGTGGGCCGGTCACCGCTTCCGCCTGCAGTGGGGTCGCCTGTTCGCGTTCTACCTCGTCTGGTACAGCGCCGGTCGCATCGTGTGGGAGAGCATCCGCATCGACCCGAGCGAAGTGTTCTTCGGTCTGCGCACCAACGTCTGGGCGGCGATCTTCGGCGTGCTGGTGGGAATCGTCATCTTCGCCGTGCAGACCCGCCGCCACCCGGGCTTCGAGCCGTCGCCGTACATGCGCGGTCGTGAGCGGGGCGGGGCTGTACAATCGCAGAACACCGATGAATTCGTGGACGTCAGCGCACCCCCGACAGCCGAATCCATCGCGGACGCAGCCACAAGCACTGTCACGTCGAAGTAGCACCGCGCCGATGCGCACGATGCTTCGACTTCTCCTCCGCTGAATACACCTCCGCTGAATGCCCAGGGCCGACGTCGTCCCCGATCAGTTTGACCATGAGGACGGTTGCCATGGCCTCGAGCCCCCGTCGTGAAGAGACCCACGAACAGCCCCGGATGCGCCCCGCATCGGGATTTCCCGCCAAGCAGGGTATGTACAACCCGGCCTTCGAGAAGGACGCCTGTGGTCTGGCGATGGTGGCCACGCTCCGTGGCGAGCCGGGCCACGACATCGTCGAGCTCGCGCTGACGGCGCTGCGCAACCTCGAGCACCGCGGGGCCATCGGCTCCGACGCCGGTACCGGTGATGGCGCCGGCATCCTGACGCAGATGCCCGACGCGTTCCTGCGCGCCGTGGTGGACTTCGAGCTGCCCCCGGTCGGGCAGTACGCCGCCGGCATGGCGTTCCTTCCGCTCGACGAGGCCACACGCGCCGAGACGAAGGCGGGTGTGGAGGCCGTCGCCGCCGCGGAAGGTCTCACGGTTCTCGGCTGGCGCGAGGTGCCGACCGAGCAGGAGCACCTCGGCAAGCTCGCCTTCGAGGCGCGACCCCACTTCGAGCAGCTGTTCGTGTCACGCCCCGCCGTCGGCGACGCTCCCGCCCTGAGCGGGATCGACCTCGACCGCCGCGTCTATCGGCTGCGCAAGCGCGCCCGCCGCGAGCACGACGCCTACTTCGTGTCGCTGAGCTCCCGCACCCTCGGGTACAAGGGCATGGTCACGACGCTCCAGCTCGAGCCGTTCTATCCCGATCTGCAGGACGAGCGCTTCCAGAGCGAGCTCGCCGTCGTGCACTCCCGCTACTCGACCAACACGTTCCCGTCGTGGCCGCTCGCCCAGCCGCTGCGGATGCTCGCGCACAACGGCGAGATCAACACGGTCGGCGCCAACCGCAACTGGATGCGCGCCCGCCAGTCCCAGCTCGAGTCCGAGCTGATCGGCGACATCCGCCCGCTGCTGCCGATCTGCACGGAAGGCGCGAGCGACTCGGCATCCTTCGACGAGGTGCTCGAACTGCTCACCCTGACGGGTCGCAGCCTGCCGCACGCGGTGATGATGATGGTGCCGGAAGCCTACGAGAAGCAGGCCGACATCGCGCCGGACCTTCGCGCGTTCTACGAGTACCACTCGATGCAGATGGAGCCCTGGGACGGCCCCGCCGCCCTCATCTTCACCGACGGCACCCTCGTCGGCGCGACGCTGGACCGCAACGGTCTGCGCCCGGGTCGCTGGACGGAGACCACCGACGGACTCGTCGTCATCGGCAGCGAGACCGGTGTGCTGGACTTCGCACCGGAGCGCATCAAGCGCCGGGGGCGTCTGCGCCCCGGACGCATGTTCGTGGTCGACACCGCCCAGCGTCGCATCATCGAGGACGACGAGGTCAAGGCTGAACTGGCCGCACTGCAGCCGTGGCAGGAATGGCTGGATGCCGGTCGCGTGCGCCTGAAGGAGCTGCCCGAGCGCGAGCACATCGTGCACCCGATCGCCTCGATCACCCGCCGTCAGCGCACCTTCGGATACACCGAGGAGGAGGTGCGCATCCTTCTCACGCCCATGGGCCAGACCGGCGCCGAGCCGCTCGGCGCCATGGGATCGGACACGCCCATCGCGGTGCTCAGCGAGCGTCCGCGCCTGCTGTTCGACTACTTCGTGCAGCAGTTCGCGCAGGTGACCAACCCGCCGCTGGACTCGATCCGTGAAGAGGTCGTGACCTCGCTCGCCCTCGGGCTCGGCCCCGAGCGCAACCTCCTGGAGTGGGGCCCCGAGCACACGCGCACGATCACCCTCGACTTCCCGGTGATCGACAACGACGAGCTCGCCAAGCTGCAGAACATCGACAAGGCGCTGCCCGGGCGTCGCTCCGCGACCATCCGCGGCCTGTATCACTTGGAGCACGGCGAGGATGCCCTCGAGCGCCGCCTCGAGGAGATCTCCGCCGAGGTGGACGCCGCGATCGCCGACGGCGCCGAGTTCATCATCCTGAGCGACCGCGACTCCAACAAGGACCTGGTGCCGATTCCGTCGCTGCTCATGCTCTCGGCCGTTCACCACCACCTCATCCGCCAGGAGAACCGGATGAAGGTGGGCCTGGTGGTCGAGGCCGGTGATGTGCGCGAGGTGCACCACGTGGCCACGCTCATCGGCTACGGCGCTTCGGGCGTCAACCCGTACCTGGCGATGGAAACCGTCGAGTACCTCGTTCGGGCGGGGTTCATCACGGGGATCACCCCCGAGAGGGCCCGTCAGAAACTTCATCTACGCGCTCGGCAAGGGCGTGCTGAAGATCATGTCGAAGATGGGCATCTCCACGGTGTCGTCGTATGCCGGGTCGCAGGTCTTCGAGGCCGTGGGCCTGTCGGAGGAGTTCGTCCGCAAGTACTTCACGGGTACCGAGACGAAACTCGGCGGCGTCGGGGTGCGCGAGATCGCGGTCGAGAACCAGGCCCGCCACGACTACGCGTATCCCGAGGACGGCGCCGCACGCGCGCACGAGCGGCTGTGGACCGGCGGCGAGTACCAGTGGCGCCGCGACGGTGCACCGCACCTGTTCACGCCCGACACGGTCTTCCGCCTGCAGCACTCGACGCGCACGCGGCGCTACGACATCTTCCGGGAGTACACGAAGCTCGTCGACGACCAGGCGGCAGAGCTGAAGACGCTCCGCGGGATGTTCCGCCTGAAGACCGGCGTGCGTCCGCCCGTGCCGATCGACGAGGTGGAGCCCGTCTCCTCGATCGTCAAGCGTTTCTCCACGGGTGCGATGAGCTACGGCTCGATCTCGAAGGAAGCGCACGAGACCCTCGCCATCGCGATGAACTCGATCGGGGCGAAGTCGAACACGGGTGAGGGCGGCGAGGATGTCGAGCGCCTCCTCGACCCGCAGCGTCGCAGCGCCATCAAGCAGGTCGCCTCGGGGCGTTTCGGTGTCACGAGCATGTACCTCACGCACGCCGACGACATCCAGATCAAGCTCGCCCAGGGGGCGAAGCCGGGCGAAGGAGGCCAGCTGCCTCCCGGAAAGGTCTACCCGTGGATCGCGCGGACGCGCGGCGGCACCCCCGGCGTCGGCCTCATCTCGCCCCCGCCGCACCACGACATCTACTCAATCGAAGACCTCAAGCAGCTCATCTTCGACGTCAAGCGTGCGAACCCGAAGGCGCGCGTTCACGTCAAGCTCGTGAGCCAGTCGGGCATCGGGGCCGTCGCGGCGGGAACCGCGAAGGCTCTCGCCGACGTTATCCTCGTCTCGGGACACGACGGCGGCACGGGCGCAAGCCCGCTGAACTCGCTGAAGCACGCCGGCACGCCGTGGGAGCTGGGTCTGGCCGAGACGCAGCAGACGCTCATGCTCAACGACATGCGCGACCGTGTCGTCGTTCAGGCCGACGGTCAGCTCAAGACCGGCCGCGATGTCGTGATCGCCGCGCTGCTGGGCGCCGAGGAGTTCGGGTTCGCCACCACCGCGCTCGTGGTAGAGGGCTGCATCATGATGCGCGTCTGCCACCTCGACACCTGCCCGGTCGGTGTGGCGACGCAGAACCCGGTGCTGCGCAGCCGCTTCACCGGCAAGCCCGAGTTCGTCGTCAACTTCATGGAGTTCCTCGCCCAGGAAGTGCGCGAGTACCTCGCCGAGCTGGGCTTCCGCTCGATCGAAGAGGCGGTCGGCCACTCCGAGATGCTCGACATGAACGGCGCGATCGACCACTGGAAGGCCAGCGGACTCGATCTGACGCCGATCCTGGAGGGCCCGGCGTTCGCCCAGGACGTGCCGCGTCGCCACCTGCGCAACCAGGAGCACGAGCTGGATCACCACTTCGATGTACCGCTGATCGAGCGCGCTCAGGACGTCATCGCCCACGGCGGGCACTTCTCCATCGACCTGCCGATCCGCAACACCGAACGGGCCGTGGGCACGATGCTCGGCAACCGGGTCACCCTCGCTCACGGCGAGCACGGCCTGCCGGCGGGCACCATCGAGATCAATCTCACCGGCTCGGCCGGTCAGTCCTTCGGCGCTTTCCTGCCGTCGGGCATCACCCTGCGACTCGAGGGCGACTCGAACGACTACGTCGGCAAGGGACTGTCGGGAGGCGAGATCATCGTCCGCCCGCCCCGCGGCGCGACCTTCGATGCGGCGCAGAACGTCATCGCGGGCAACGTGATCGGCTACGGCGCCACGCAGGGCACGCTGTTCCTGCGCGGAGTGGTGGGGGAGCGCTTCCTCGTGCGCAACTCGGGGGCGACCGCCGTCGTCGAAGGTGTCGGCGACCACGCGCTCGAGTACATGACCGGCGGCCTGGCCGTCATCCTCGGACCGACCGGGCGCAACCTCGGAGCCGGCATGTCGGGCGGCACCGCGTACATCTACAAGCTCGACCGCGCTCTCGTGAACCGCGAGGCGCTCGCCAGCGGCGAACTCGAGCTGCTGGAGATGGGTTCGGGTGACGTCGAGATCCTGCGCGATCTCCTTCAACGGCACGTGACCGAGACCGACTCGGTGCTCGCAGCCGCTCTCTTGGACGATCTCGAGGCCGAGGCCGCGAACTTCGTCCGTGTCCTGCCGCGCGACTACGCCGCGGTACTGCAGACCCGCCAGAAGGCGGCCGCCGAGGGGCTCGACCCCGACAGCGACGTCGTCTGGACCCGCATCCTGGAGGTGACCGGTGGCTGACCCGAAGGGCTTCCTGAAGACCACCGAGCGCGAGCTCCCGGCGCGCCGGCCGGTTCCCGTGCGCATCATGGACTGGAAAGAGGTCTACGAGCCGGGCGACACCGCCGTCCTGCGTCGTCAGGCCGGCCGCTGCATGGACTGCGGCATCCCGTTCTGCCACAAGGGCTGCCCGCTGGGCAACCTGATCCCGGAGTGGAACGACCTCACCTGGCGCGGCGAAGGTCGCGCGGCGATCGAGCGCCTGCACGCCACGAACAACTTCCCGGAGTTCACGGGACGGCTCTGCCCCGCTCCGTGCGAGAGCTCGTGCGTGCTGGGCATCAACCAGCCGGCGGTGACGATCAAGCAGATCGAGGTCTCGACGATCGACGAGGCCTTCGCCAACGGCTGGGTAGAGCCCGAGCCGCCGGCGCGGCTGACCGGCAAGACCGTCGCGGTCGTCGGCTCCGGTCCGGCCGGACTCGCCGCAGCCCAGCAACTGACACGCGCGGGCCACACCGTCGCGGTGTACGAGCGCGACGACCGCATCGGAGGCCTGCTGCGCTACGGCATCCCTGACTTCAAGATGGAGAAGCGTCACCTCGAGTCGCGCCTGCGTCAGATGCAGGACGAGGGCACGCGGTTCCGCGCGGGCGTCGAGATCGGCAAGGACATCTCGTGGAGCGATCTGCGCGCCCGCTACGACGCGGTCGTCATCGCGACCGGCGCCACCCTGCCCCGAGAGCTCGCCATCCCCGGACGTGACCTCGCCGGTGTGCACTTCGCGATGGAGTACCTCATCGAGTCGAATAAGGCCGTCGCCGGCGACCAGGTGCCGCAGCAGATCCACGCCGAGGGCAAGCACGTCATCGTCATCGGCGGGGGTGACACCGGTGCGGACTGCATCGGGACCGCACACCGCCAGGGTGCGCTGAGCGTCACGAACCTCGCGATCGGCAAGCAGCCGCCGGCCAGCCGGCCCGATCACCAGCCGTGGCCGATGACACCGACCGTCTTCGAAGTCTCGTCGGCACACGAGGAGGGCGGGGAGCGCAGCTTCCTGGCCTCGACGGTGGAGTTCCTGGGCAACGAGGCGGGAGAGGTGCGCGCTCTCCGCGTTGCGGAGACGGAATACCTCCCCGACGGCCGCCGGGTTCCGCGCAGCGGCACCGAGCGCGAGATCCCCGCTGACCTCATCCTCATCGCGATGGGTTTTACCGGCCCCGAACGCACCGAACTCGAATCGCAGCTCGGTACCGTGTTCACGGGCCGCGGCAACGTCGAGCGCGGCGATGACTACCAGACGACCGCGCCCGGCGTGTTCGTCGCCGGAGACGCCGGGCGTGGCCAGTCCCTGATCGTCTGGGCGATCGCGGAGGGTCGCGCCGCGGCGGCGGCCGTCGACGAGTACCTCATGGGACGCACGAGCCTGCCGTCACCGGTGCGCCCGACCGACGTCGCGATCGGCCTTCAGCCCGCGTAGGCTGAAATCACCCCCGAACAACCCATAGAGACCGGAGAGTCTTCAGTGAGACGCGCGAAGATCGTCGCAACCCTGGGTCCGGCCACCGAATCGTATGAGATGATCCGCGCGATCATCGATGCGGGCGTGGACGTCACCCGAATGAACCTGAGCCACGGCTCCTACGCCGAGCACGAAGTCCGCTTCGCGAACGTGCGCAAGGCCGCTGACGACGCGGGCCGCGCCGTCGCCATCCTCGTCGACCTGCAGGGCCCAAAGATCCGCCTCGGCAAGTTCAGCGACGGACCCCACGACCTCGCTGTCGGCGACACGTTCCGCATCACCACCGAGGACGTCGTCGGCACGCGCGACCTCGTCGGCACCACCTTCAAGGGCCTCGCCGGCGACGTGAAGCCCGGTGACTTCCTCCTCATCGACGACGGCAAGGTGCGCGTCCAGGTGGAGAGCGTCGACGGCCCCGTCGTCACGACCAAGGTCATCGTGGCGGGCACCGTCTCCAACAACAAGGGCATCAACCTTCCGGGCGTCGCCGTCAGCGTCCCGGCTCTCTCCGAGAAGGACGAGTCGGACCTGCGCTGGGGTCTCCAGGCCGGCGCCGACCTCATCGCGCTGTCGTTCGTGCGCGACGCCGCCGACATCACCCGCGTGCACGAGATCATGGCGGAGGAGGGACGCAAAGTCCCCGTCATCGCCAAGATCGAGAAGCCGCAGGCCGTCGACAACCTCGAGGAGATCATCGATGCCTTCGACGGCATCATGGTCGCGCGCGGCGACCTCGCAGTCGAGCTGCCGTTGGAAGCCGTGCCGGTCGTCCAGAAGCGCGCCGTCGAGATGTGCCGCCGCATGGCCAAGCCCGTCATCGTCGCGACGCAGATGCTCGAGTCGATGACCCACGCTCCGGTGCCACGCGCGCCGAGGCCTCGGACGTCCCCACGCCGTCCTCGACGGCGCGGACGCCGTCATGCTATCCGGCGAGACGAGCGTCGGCGACTACCGGTCGTCACCGTGCAGACGATGGCCCGCATCGTCGAGTCGACCGAGGAGCACGGCCTGGAGCGGATCCGCCCCTTCAGCGCCAGCCGCGCACACAGGGCGGCATCCTGACCCTCGCCGCGAACGAGGTCGCCGAGTTCATCGAGGCGAAGTACATCGCCATCTTCACGGAGTCCGGGGACACCGCCCGTCGCATGTCGCGGCTGCGCCCCGGCATCCCGATGATGGCCTTCGCCGTCGACCCGGCCATCCGTCGCCGCATGGCGCTCACGTGGGGCGTGCAGTCGACCCTCGTGGAGCACGTTGCGCACACCGACATGATGTTCATGCAGGTCGATGAGTTCTTCCTCGGCCAGGGCCTCGCCCAGGAAGGGGACAAGGTCGTCGTGATCTCGGGTTCCCCTCCCGGAATCATCGGCTCGACCAACGACATCCGGGTGCACCGGATCGGCGACGCCGTTCACGGCAAGGCGCCGATCTACCAGTCGGAGAAGTAGGTCGCAAAGACGCCAGAGGGCGGATGCCGGGATCACCGGCATCCGCCCTCTGCGTATCGTGCCGGTGGTGGGAGTCGTCCCCACGGCCCCTCCACACGCCGCTGCGCGGCGAGCGGAGCCTCCGGCCGCGTGGGCCCACCCACACGCGCGCCCGCCCGCGACACCACCGCAACGCAAGATGCGGCGCCCACAGGCACCGCATCTTCCGTGCCGGTGGTGGGAGTCGAACCCACACGTCCGAAGACAACCGAGTTTGAGTCGGTCGCGTCTGCCATTCCGCCACACCGGCGCACGCGGACGTTCATCAGCGCACGTCCGGGATTGACCATACCGTAGGATTCAAAGGTGACTGAGCAGGAACCGAGCACGACTCCCACGGCATCCTCCCCGCGACGCGTCGTCGTCGCCGAGGACGAATCGCTGATCCGCCTCGACATCGTCGAGATTCTCCGCGACAACGGCTTCGACGTCGTGGGGGAGGCCGGTGACGGGGAGACCGCCGTGCAGCTGGCGACCGAGCTGCGCCCGGACCTCGTCATCATGGACGTGAAGATGCCCGTCCTCGACGGCATCAGCGCCGCCGAGAAGCTCAGCAAGAACCACATCGCCCCCGTCGTGCTGCTGACCGCGTTCAGCCAGAAGGAGCTCGTCGAGCGGGCCAGCGAGGCCGGCGCCCTGGCCTACGTGGTCAAGCCCTTCACCCCCAACGACCTGCTCCCGGCGATCGAGATCGCCCTCGCGCGGTACGAGCAGATCATCACCCTCGAGGCCGAGGTCGCCGACATGGTCGAGCGCTTCGAGACCCGTAAGCTCGTCGACCGCGCCAAGGGTCTGCTCAACGAGAAGATGGGCCTGAGCGAGCCCGAGGCGTTCCGCTGGATCCAGAAGGCATCGATGGACCGCCGCCTGACGATGCAGGACGTCGCCAAGGCGATCATCGAGCAGCTCTCGCCAAAGAAGGGCTGACCCTCGCCTCGAGGCGCGGACGCGCCGGCTCAGGACGGCGTGCGCTCCCTGATCATGTTCGTGATGCGGATCGTCGAGCAGCGCCGCCCCTGATCGTCGGTCACGACGATCTCGTGGACCGTGAGGCTGCGGCCGAGATGCACAGGGGTGCAGACCCCGGTGACGACGCCGCTCGTGGCCGATCGCGTGTGGGTCGCGTTGATGTCGACGCCGACGGCGAGTCGACCGGGGCCGGCGTGGAGATTGGCCGCCATGGAGCCGAGGGACTCCCCGAGAACGACGTACGCGCCGCCGTGCAGCAGTCCGACAGGTTGGGTGTTGCCCTCGACCGGCATCGTCGCGACGGAGCGCTGGATGCTGAACTCCGTGAACTCGATGCCCATCTTCTCGGCGAGGGCTCCCATTCCGCGCTGACGCGCCCAGTCCATGCCGTCGTCGACAGGGGAGTTCTCAGCGGTCATCGTCCACCTTCGGAAGTGATCGGGTCGGGAGTTCCAGTGTCCGTCCCCGCGTCTAGAGTTGCAGGGTGACGGACTCCGCAAAGCCTACTCTCCTCGTCGTAGACGGCCATTCGCTGGCGTACCGCGCCTTCTTCGCCCTTCCCGTGGACAACTTCACGACGCGCGACGGTCAGCACACGAACGGCATCTACGGCTTCCTGTCGATGTTCGTCAACCTCGTCAAAGCGGAGCAGCCGACGCATCTCGCCGTCGCCTTCGACACGTCCCGTCACTCCTTCCGCACCGAGGAGTACCCCGAGTACAAGGCGAACCGCTCCGAGTCGCCGGCGGAGTTCAAGGGCCAGATTCCTCTGCTGCAGGACTGCCTCGCCGCGATGAACGTGACGGTGCTCACCAAGGAGGGCATCGAGGCCGACGACATCCTCGCGACCCTCGCCACGCGCGGTGCGGCCGAGGGCTACGACGTCCTCGTCTGCTCCGGCGACCGTGACACCATCCAACTCGTCACCGACGATGTGACGCTGCTGTACCCGAGCGTGCAGGGCGTGTCGCAGCTCAAGCGCTACACGCCGGATGCCGTCGTCGAGAAGTACGGCCTGCCGCCGGCCAACTACCCCGACATCGCCGCGCTCGTGGGCGAGACCAGCGACAACCTGCCGGGGGTGCCGAAGGTGGGCGAGAAGACGGCCGTCAAGTGGCTCACGCAGTGGGGGAGCCTCGACGCTCTGCTCGAGAACGCCGACAAGATCACGGGTGTCGTGGGGGGCAACCTGCGCGACCACCTCGACGACGTGCGCCGCAACAGGAACCTGAACGCGCTGCTGCGCGATGTCGAGCTGGGCGTCGGACCGGCCGACCTTGCGGTGCAGCCGATCGACGCGCAGGCCGTTCGCGATATCTTTGCTCGACTGGAGTTCCGCACCCTTCTGCACTCCGACGCCGAAGCCGACCGCGACTCCGACACCGACCCCGGCCCCGGGCCTCGCCCCGGTCTCCGCCACCTGGATGCTGCAGAGCGCCTGGCAGGACTCTAGAGGATCCCCGGGACCGAGCTCGAAT
>NZ_BADB01000045.1:0-1143 GCF_000333415.1 Microbacterium sp. B24
ATTCGAGCTCGGTCCCGGGGATCCTCTAGAGTCGGTCACGCCCGTCGACTCCGGTGTGGCGGCCTCGGTCGCGCTCGACGTGATCTTCTCGTCGAGCGCCGCGAACACCTCGGTCGCTTTCCCCGTGCTCCAGACGTGCGAGACGGGGTCGACCGACTGGTCTGAGGTCGCTGCAGAGGGGCAGACGGAAGACGACCTGACGTCGCCCGCCCCCGTCGTCGCGGTGGGCGCGGTGTCGACCGCTTCCGGCGACCACGAGCACGCGTCGACGACCGACGGCGATGCAGATGCACACGCCGCCACGACCGCCGCGGCCGCGTCGGATGCCGACCCGGTCGCACGCTGGTTGAGCGGTGGCGCCCTCGCCGCCGCGATCGCAGCGCTCGTCGTCGCGCTGGTGCGTCGACGCCGCGCCTGACGGATACCCGGCTCGTCCCGGCACGCGGCCCGGCCGCCGCTCATGCGGCGACCGGGCCGCGTGCCGAAATGAACGAGGTAGCCTGGTCATAGCTCTCGCATAGATATATGCGAAAGCATGAGAGAACTATGACTTCCGACGCTGACAGTAATCTCCCGCCTACCGTCCGTCCTTTGCGTGGGCCCCACGTCCGACTCGGAGATCTGGTGCGCCGTTTCGGGGGCGAACAGGGCGAGGGAGACGGCGATGTCATCGTCTCCGGAGTGACGCTGGCAACGGACGACGTGCGTCCCGGCGATCTGTTCGTCGCGCTCCCCGGCCGCAACCATCACGGCGCGCAGTTCGTGGGGGCTGCCGTCGCGGCGGGGGCGGCAGCCGTGATCACCGACCGTGCGGGCGCGGAGCTGTCAGCCGGCGCGGGCGTGCCGATCGCCGTGGTGGACGACCCGCGCGGCATCCTCGGTGAGATCTCGGCCTGGATCTACGGCACGGACCAGAACGTGCCGATCATGCTCGGCGTCACGGGAACGAACGGCAAGACGAGCGTCGCGCATCTCCTCAAGGCGGTTCTGGAGCAGCTGGGCGTCGTCGCGGGTCTGTCGTCGACGGCGGAGCGCCACATCGGCTCCGAGGTGATCACCTCACGGCTCACGACGCCGGAGGCGCCCGAGTTCCACGCTCTGCTCGCGCACATGCGCGAGCGCGGGGGGAGGCGTGGCCGACGA
>NZ_BADB01000044.1:0-1810 GCF_000333415.1 Microbacterium sp. B24
ACGAGATGATGAGCTCGTCCCGTAGGGCCCGGAAGTCCTCGCGCATCATGCGTCCGAAATTGGTCTCGGCGCTGCCGTAGGCGGGACCGTAGTTGTTGCCGAGATCGAAATGCGTGATGCCGCGGTCGAACGCGTGGCGCAGTAGCGCGCGCTGGTTGTCGAAGGGGACGTTGTCGCCGAAGTTCCACCACAGCCCCAGCGAGATCGCGGGCAGATACAGCCCGCTCGAGCCCACCTGACGAAACGCGGAGGCGGAGTAGCGGTCGGATGCCGCAGCGTACGGACGGTGCAGGTCGCCGCCGCGTGAGGCGGGGAAGCGCTCGGAGATGTCGGTCACCCGTCCAGGCTATCGACCGCGACCGCCCGCCGCGCCTGCCGTCCCCGAAACGCGCGGGAAACGCCGGCACCGTACGCTGAGCCTCTCCGACGACGAAGGGCGGTCCTCGTGACGGCAGCACTGGAGGCACTTTCACCGCACCCGCATCCCTGGTCGGGCCTGCTGGCCCGCGACGACGTGCGCTGGGTGGATGGCGTGCTCCACATCGTGCACGACGACCTGACGCCCGAGATGGCCCGTGTGGCCGACATCGGCCTCATCGCCGACACCCTGGCCGCCGCCGGTATCGATCCGCTGCTCGCGCAAGACGATCACGGCGCCGCCGTCATCGTGGTCGATGCCGCGGAGGGGCGCGCGGCGCTCCGCGCCCTCGCTGCCGCCGGAGCCCGGGAGCCCCTGTACGCGAAGGCGCCGGGCGGTGCCGCCCGTCTCGCCGTCGATGTGCCTCTGCCCGAGGCCGACGCCGTCTGGTCCCTGCGACTGTTCCGTCCCCGCGTCACCGACAGCGGCTCTCTCCGCTACGGCAGCGCGGAGGGCGTGCGCCTGGAGACCTGGCGCATGAGCGGCGATCTGGTCCACACGCCACGACCCACCGCGCTCACGCGGCGCGTCTTCCCGGCATCCGATCTCGTCGTCACGACGGTCTGGCGCTACGGCAGGTCGTGGCGCACCGTGGCCGGCATGTTCGAGGTGCGTCCCCACCAGGTCACCGTCGACATCGACATGGTCTTCTCCTGGGTCGACGGGTCGGCGAGCGAGTTCCAACGGCAGCGCGCCGCCCAGCAGGAGGAGTACGTCGTCGGCAAAGGCGACGACGGGCCCGCCCGCTACCGGCACGTCGACGAGCTGCGGTACGCGCTGCGCAGCGTGCACATGTACGCCCCCTGGGTGCGCCGCATCTTCATCGCCACCGACTCGCCGCAGCCTGCATGGCTGCGGGAGCATCCGCGGGTCACGGTCGTTCGCAGCGACGAGTTCTTCGCCGATCCGTCGGTGCTCCCCACGCACAACTCCCATGCCGTCGAGGCGCAACTCCACCGCATCGACGGGCTGGCCGAGCACTTCCTCTACTCGAACGACGACATGTTCTTCGGCCGCCCCGTGACGGCGGAGATGTTCTTCACCGCGGGGGGCCTCACGAAGTTCGTCGAGTGCGACGTCCGCATCGGATCGGGCCCCACGCGCACGGAACGGTCCGGACACGACAACGCGCTGCGCGTGAATCGGGAGCTCCTGCGCGAGCGGTTCGGTCGCGTGATCCTGCGCGACCTCGAACACTGTGCGGCACCGATGCGGCGAAGCGTGGCCGCGGAGGTGGAGCGCGAGTTCGCCGACGACATCGCGCGCACCGCGGCATCGCGCTTCCGCAGCGCGACCGACGTCTCCGTGACCAACAGCCTGTATCACTACTACGCGCTCATGACCGGGCGGGCGATCGCGACGACGACTCTAGAGGATCCCCGGGACCGAGCT
>NZ_BADB01000043.1:0-5812 GCF_000333415.1 Microbacterium sp. B24
AGCTCGGTCCCGGGGATCCTCTAGAGTCCGAGCGCGCTGGTCGGCTCGTCGGCGACGACGAGGCCGGCACCGCTCAGCACGGCCAGCGCGATGGCGGCCCGCTGCGCCTGGCCGCCCGACAGCTCGGCGGGGCGGCGGCGACGAAGACGCGGATCCCCGAGGCCCACCCGGGCCAGCGCGTCGCCCGCGCGCGTACGATCCGCACCGGTCACGACCCGCAGCTGACGGCCCAGTCGGATCAGCGGATGGAACGCCTCGATGCCGCGCTGGGGCACGAAGCCGACGCGCTCGAGGCCGGGGGCGTCACGGCGCCCGGTCAGAGTGAGACCGTCCAGCAGCCGCGCAGCCAGAACCGACAGCAGGAGGCTCTTGCCCGCACCCGATGGCCCGCGCACGACGATGCGTTCACCGGCGGCCACCTCCAGGCGAGGGACCTCTAGCAGCGGAGTCGTCTCGTCGGCGGCGCGGACGCGCACGTCGGCAAGAGTGAGCACGGAGCCTCCATCGCGGTGATCGGGCCATCGCGAGTGCAGCCCTGGTACTGATAATCATTATCGCAAAGGCGCCACGCAGAGGCAAATCCCCCGCAGACGGCGTGACGCTGTGCGGGAGCGAGAGGTCAGCCGATGAGCTCGGAGAGCTCGAACCAGCGCTCCTCCAGCGCAGCGATCTCTGCCTCGAGCTCGCCGATCGCGCGCATCTTCTCGCCCAGTCCCGCATAGTCGGACTGGTCGTGGTCGGCAAGGGCGGTGCGGGCGGCATCCACCTGGGCCGTCAGTTTCTGGATCCGCCGCTCCGCCGCCGCCAGCTCCTTCTGCGCCGCGCGGAGGTCGGCACCGGCCAACGCCGGACCACCGTCACCCTCCGACGTCGCCGCGACGGGCGCCGCCGGCTGATCGCGCTGGGCGGCGCGGAGCCTCAGGTACTCGTCGATTCCTCCCGGCAGGTGCCGGAGGCGCCCGCTCATCACGGCGTACTGCTGATCGGTGACCCGCTCGAGGAAATAGCGGTCGTGGCTGACCACCAGGAGCGTCCCCGCCCACGAATCGAGAAGATCCTCGATCGCGGCCAGCATGTCGGTGTCCAGGTCGTTGGTCGGCTCGTCGAGGATCAGCACGTTGGGCTGATCGAGCAGGATCAGCAGCAGCTGCAGCCGACGCTGCTGACCACCGGACAGATCCTTCACGGGCGTCGACAGCTGCGCCGAGCTGAAGCCCATGCGCTCCAGCAGCTGGCCCGGCGTGAGTTCGGCCGCCTTGGAGCCCGTCCCGATCGTGTAGCTCGTGCGCAGGCCCGAGATGACCACGCGCACCGGATCGTCCAGGTACTGGTCGAGCTCGTCCATCCGCTGCGTGAGCGTCGCGACCTTCACGGTCTTTCCGCGCTTGACCCGACCGTGGGTGGGCTCGACCGTGCCGGCGATGAGCCCGAGGAGCGTGGACTTGCCGGCACCGTTGACCCCGAGGATGCCGGTGCGCTCCCCCGGCGCGATGCGCCACTCGACGTCCCGCAGCACCTGTCGATCGCCGTAGCTCACGCCGGCGTCGAGCAGGTCGACGACGTCCTTGCCCAACCGGGACACGGCGAGCGACTGCAACTGCACCTTGTCGCGGATCTCGGGGACGTCGGCGATGAGTTCATTGGCCGCCTCGATGCGGAACCGCGGCTTGCTGGTGCGCGCCGGCGCGCCGCGGCGCAGCCACGCGAGCTCTTTACGAGCGAGGTTCTGTCGACGCTGCTCGATCACGGCCGACTGGCGGTCGCGCTCGACGCGCTGCAGCACGTAGGCCGCGTAGCCGCCCTCGAACGGCTCGACGATGCGGTCGTGCACCTCCCACGTCTTGGTGCAGACCTCGTCCAGGAACCATCGATCGTGGGTGACGACCAGGAGCGCACCCTGGGATGCCGACCAGCGGCGTTTGAGGTGCGCGGCGAGCCAGGCCACCGCTTCGACATCGAGGTGGTTCGTGGGCTCGTCGAGCGCCAGCACGTCCCAGTCTCCGACGAGCAGGTGCGCGAGCGCGACCCGTCGCCGCTGCCCTCCGGAGAGTCCGGCGACCGGCCCGTCCCAGTCGAGATCACCCACGAGGCCCGCGATCACGTCGCGCACCCCGGCATCCCCGGCCCAGTCGTGCTCGGCGCGGTCGCCGACGACGCTCTGCGCGATGGTCAACGTGTCATCGAGCGTGTCGCCCTGATCGAGCACGCCCACGCGCACGCCGCCGCGCACCGTCACGCGCCCGGCATCCGGCGCGAGGCGGCCGGCCAGCATGGCCATGAGGGATGACTTGCCGTCGCCGTTACGACCGACGATGCCGATGCGGTCGCCCTCGTCGACGCCGAGCGAGACGCGGTCGAACACGACCTTCGTGGGGAATTCCAGGTGGAGGCCTTCGGCCCCGAGCAGATGCGCCATATCGGTTCCAGGCTACGCGAGCGGGCGGACGGCCGATGGCCCCGTTCCCAGCGTGGGCATCGGATCTTCGTATCGCCGTCATAGGCTGGAGCTTTCGCCCTCTCTTCTCGTGGGCGGAGAAACCGTCGCACATCAGAAACCGGAGAGATGACATGAACACGAAGAACGTCACCCGCATCGGCGGGATCGCCGCAGCCCTCAGCCTCACGGCCGCGCTCACCGCCTGCGCGGGCGGGCAGAGCGTCGCCGACGCCTGCAGCATTGCGAAGACCGAGATCGAGACGGCGACCTCGAGCATCACGAGCGACCTCAACGCGTCGATGAGCCAGGCGACCTCGGGTGAGAAGGTCGACTTCTCGTCGCTCTTCCAGCCGGTTCTGGACGGACTCTCCTCTGCGGAGTCGAAGGTCACCAATGAGCAGGTCAAGGCCCCGCTGAGCGCATTCGCCGACGAGTACCGCAACTTCGCCGCGATCTTCGCCGACTTCGAGATGCCCAACCTGAAGAACATCGATCCGAGCGACGAGGCCGCCATGCAGAAGCTGCAGGAGGCTCAGGCCAAGGCCGAGGAGATCTCCACGAAGGGCCAGGAATCCTCGACGAAGCTGACCGCCGAGGCCAAGAAGCTGCAGGAGGTCTGCGGCAGCTGAGACCTCTCACCAGGCGGGGCCCGGATCCGACACCGGTCCGGGCCCCGCGTGGATCCAGGGCTCAGTACCAGAAGCTCAGACGCGGCGGCACCGTCGAGGCGAACAGTCGCGCCAGTCGCGCCGGGTCATCGGCGACCAGACGTCCCGCTCGCGCGAGCGTGACGGCCGAGACTCCGCCGAGCAGCATCGCCGACAGCCCGGCCACCCCGATCGTGGCCGTGGGAATGCCGACCGGCGGTTCGTCCACGATGTCGACCGCAGCGACGCCGTCGGCATCCGCCGTCAGCACGAACGTGCCGGCGGCGACGCCGAGTGGGTCGGCGATCTGCAGCGTCACCGCGTCGGCGACGTCGTAGGTGCGCGCGGACAGCGCGGCCGGCACGTCGAGGATCCGCGTGTAGTGGTGGTCGCGCACGGTGACCGTCGCGGCGCGCTGATCGGCGATCATCCACCACAGCGGTTCGTCGACCGACAGCTCGCCCGCGCGTACCGTGCCGATGAGGTCCATCGTCAGCAGGAAGCGCCACAGACCGGCGTACGCCTCGTCCGTCGCCGCGACCAGCAGCAGGACATCCACGGTCGAGGCCACGAAGTCGTGCTCGTTCTCGGTCACCTTGTACAGCGCGACGCCGTCGACCTCCCCCGCCACGGAGCGGTACTGGACCACGCGGAGCTCCTCGGCCTTCTCGGCGTCGGGCCTGATGCCGAAGAAGCGCTCCCAGTGCCCGCCGGGCATCTCGATCTCACCGGGCGTCTGCGTGCGCACGCGCTCGTGCAGCGCCGCGGCGATGTCGCGCCCCTGCGCGCGGGTGACGAAGTCGATGCGTCCCGGCGCCTCGGGCCCCACCCAGCGCGCCCGACGTGCGTCGATCGTCCACTGCGCGGCAAGTGCGGCCGGCGCGAAGCCGAAGCGGCCGTAGATCGTCGACTCGCTCACGGTGAGGATCGCGACGGGAAGCCCGCGCTCGACGGCGGTGCGCAACTCCCCCGTCATCACGGAGCGCAGGATGCCACGGCGACGGTGGGTGGGAGCGACGGTGACCGAGCTGATCGCGCACGCGGGAACGGTACCGCCCGGAAGCGTGAGCTCCGCCGCCCACGACGCGAACGTCGCGACCGGAACGTCGGGCTGCGGGGCGGTGTCGTCGAACACGCCGATCTTGCGCCGATACGCCGTGTGCGCGAAGAAGGCGTCGCGCTGCACATCGGTGCGCTCACCGCCCAGGAAGCCGCGGGAGACGGCTTCCAACCAGGGGTCGGTCTCGGTGCGCAGCGCATCGTCGACTCGGCGCACGCCGAGCCCGCGTCCATCGAGCTCGTCGGTCATCGTGCGGTCCAGCGATGCATCGTGGTGGGAGCGGTGATCGGACATGCGGGTCTCCATTCGTGCGGACGGTCTGCGGTGAGGCTCGGCCTGGTGGTGCGGGGCGTTCTCAGGCGCTGATGACACGCGCGCCCGGGACGGGTCCGTGCACGTGCAGCACACGCGATCCGGGAGCCGCCGACGCGGCGAGTTCGGACGCCAGCGCCGCCGCTCCGCGCTCGTCGGCGGCGAGGAAGGCGACAGTGGGTCCCGAACCCGAGACGAGCCCGGCCAGAGCGCCCGCGCGATGACCGCCGCGCAGCGTCGCGGCCAGCGAGGGCCGCAGCGAGAGGGCGGCCTCTTGCAGGTCGTTGTGGACGGCGACCGCGAGCGCGGCGGGATCGCCCGCACGCAGCGCCTGCATCACGACAGGGTCGGCGGCGGGCACCCCGTGCGCGGGCGCGATGTCGGGCAGGGCTCTCAAACGGTCCAGTTCCCGATACACCGCCGGCGTCGACAGTCCGTCCGCGCTCGTCACGAGGACCCAGTCGAAGCGACCCCGTGCCAGCGCGGGGGCCAGCTCGTCGCCGCGACCCGTGCCGATCGCCGTCCCCCCGAGCACTGCGAAGGGCACATCTGCGCCCAGGGGCGCCGCCAGCTCCTGAAGTTCGAGAGTCGTGAGTCCCCCGCCGAGCAGCTCGTTGACGGCGACGAGAGCGGCCGCGGCATCCGCCGACCCGCCCCCCATCCCGCCGGCGACGGGCACGCCCTTGTGGATGTCGAGGTGGATGCCGCCGCGCCACCCGAGCCGCTCGGCGACGCGCCGCGCGGCGCGGACGGCGAGGTTGGACTCGTCGAGCGGCACCCCCGACACGTCCAGGTCGCCGGTGACCGCCAGCGTGAAGTCGTCCGCCACCTGGGCCCAGACGTCTTCGTAGGCGGACACCGCCTGATACACCGACGCCACGTCGTGGTAGCCGTCGGGCTGGGCGTCACCGACGTCGAAGGCGATGTTGATCTTGCCGGGCGCACGCACGTGCACCCGGCGACCCGCCACCGCAGCGGTCGTCACGAAGCGTCCGCCCAGACCTCGCCGATGCCGGCGGAGATGACGTCGATGCGCTCCAGCTCTTCCGCGTCGAACGCGGGGCCGTTCACGGCCGCGAGGTTCTCGTCGAGCTGCTGCGTGCGCGAGGCGCCGATGAGCGCCGAGGCCACGACGCCGTCGCGCAGCACCCACTGCAGCGCGAGCTGAGCGAGGCTCTGTCCGCGCTCGCGGGCGATCACGTTCAGCGCGCGCAGGCCCTCCAGCGCAGTGTCCGTGAGACGACGGCCCGGCAGCGACGAGCGCTCCTGCGATCGCGCCGAGGTCCCGTCGCCCAGATAGCGATCGGTGAGTAGCCCCTGCGCGAGCGGCACGAAAGCGATCGCACCCATCCCCTC
>NZ_BADB01000042.1:0-1784 GCF_000333415.1 Microbacterium sp. B24
AGCTCGGTCCCGGGGATCCTCTAGAGTCGCATCACTGCGAGAGCCGCTGCTCACCGCCGCGGCGGCGGCCGCGGCCGCGAAGGCCGGGACGGATGCCGCGGCGGCCGAGACCGCGCCCGCCAGGGCGGCGGCGAGGGCGGCGGCGACGCCGGCGGCGACCGCCCGCGGCCGGGCGAGCCGTTCCGCGACCCGCGAGAGCGGCCATTGCAGGAGGACGATGGTGGCGGACAGGACGATCGACACGACGCCCACCCAGCCTCCGCCGACCCCGCGCGCCGCCATCCCGAGAGGGAGCAACGAGAACAGCTGCGTGTAGACGGCGAGCACGGTGGCCGCGCCGACCGCGGAGGGGAGCACCCGCCGCAGGCGCCCGAGGTCCGCGTGATCGCCCGGAGCCGCGACGGGCACGACGGCCGCCGGCGAGCGTGCGGGCAGCAGCCGCGCGAGCACGACGAGCGCGGCGAGGAAGACCGCGGAGGCGACGATCACGACGGGCACGGCGTATGCGGGCATGAAGAGGGCGCCGACCGCCGCGCCGACGATGCCTCCTGCCTCCCCCGCCAGCGCGAGCGCGGCGAAAGGGGTCGGAGCGCTCCACCGACGCGCACCGACCGGGCGCGGACGCGCACGCGATGCGGCATCCGCGGCCCCGACATAGGCGTCGACCGCGGGCGAGAACAGCGCACCGGCCATACCGATGAGAAGGACCGCGATCACGAACACCGCAGGAGTCGGAGCCAGCGCCAGCAGGACGAAGCCCACCGCCCGCACGGCGCACCCGGTGAGCAGCAGAGTCCGGGCCCCGAGCCGGTCGGCGAGAGCGCCGCCGACGATGAACAGGCCCTGCTGCACGGCGACACGTGCCCCGACGATCGCGCCGATCGCGGCGGGACCGAGGTGGAAGCGGTCGTCGGCGAGCACCGCGATGAAGGGGACGACGCTCGAGAAGCCGATCATGAAGGCGGCCTGCGCGGCCAGCATCACGCGCAGCCGGGGTGACGCGCTCATGCGACCTCCGTCGCCGGGAGGATCTCGAGGATCGCGTCGCACCGCGCCGCCAGCGCCGCATCGTGGGTGACGATCAGCAGCGCCGTGCCGAGGGACGGGGCGAGGGCGAGGACGGCGGATGCCACGGCATCCGCCGTCGCCGCATCGAGCGCGCTCGTGGGCTCGTCGGCGACGATCACCGCGGGCTCCGCCGCGACGGCACGGGCGATCGCGGCGCGCTGCGCCTGACCGCCCGACAGCTCGCCGGGTCGGCGGGCCAGCAGGAGCGGGTCGAGGTGGGCGATCTCCGCCGCCCGATGCACCCGCACCTCGGCATCGGAGCCGTCCGCGACGCCGAGCCGTCGCAGGGCGTCGGCGATCTGGGAGCCGACGGCGCGCGACGGCACGAACGACGCGGCCGCATCCTGCGGGATCCCCTGGACAAGGCATCGGCGAGCCCGACGCGGACCGCGGGTCGCGTCGTTCCATGGCTCGCCCTGCACACGCACCGTCCCGGCGGCCGGGCGCTTCAGCCCCAGCACGATCTCCGCGAGGGTGGACTTGCCGGCGCCCGAGCGTCCGATGACGGCGAGGCTCTGACCGGCCGCCACCGTCAGGTCCGTCGGTGCGAGCGCCGTCGTCCGCGCGCGGCCGGTGCCGTGGACGAACGTGACCGCGCGCACCTCCAGCGCCGTCATGAGCCCTCCCCCGCCGCGGAGGATGCGCCGGCCCCAGGCGCGCACGGCGCGAAGAGGTCGGCGACGATGCGACCGTCGCGCACCTCCAGACGCGTGCGC
>NZ_BADB01000041.1:0-11031 GCF_000333415.1 Microbacterium sp. B24
CGAGCTCGGTCCCGGGGATCCTCTAGAGTCCCGCCCGCGAACCGTCCGCGCTCTCGTGCAGCGTCGCCATGAACTTGTTGGCGGAGTCGAAGGGGACGACGGCGATGCGGCGTGCGTCAGCGCTGTCGACACCCCCCTTCATGGCGACGACCTTCAGCGCCCCCTCGGTCGGCTCGCCCACCAGCGACCAGCCGAGAAGGTGAGCCCGACCGGCATCCGTACCGTCCGCCACCCGCTCCAGCGATGCATCGTTGCAGAGGTCGGCGACGGCCAGCAACGCCGCCAGGTCTGCGCCGCCAGCAGGGGTGATCGTTCCCGTCGGGTCGTAGCCGAGCCCGGAGACCTCGTAGCGGGAGAGAGGGGTGAGCATGGTGCGCACCGTCATCTCGTTCTTCGTCAGCGTTCCCGTCTTGTCGGAGCACACGGTGGTGACCGAGCCCAGCGCCTCCACGGCGGGCAGCTTGCGCGTGATCGCGTGGCGCCGCGCCATCTGCTGCACCCCGATCGCCAGCGTGATCGTGACCAGGGCGGGAAGCCCCTCCGGAATCGCCGCCACCGCGAAGCCGATCGTCGCCGAGACGAGGTCGGGCAACGGCATCTCGTGCAGGTATCGGCCGATCACCATCATCACCAGCGCCATGCCGAGGATGACGAGTGTCAGCGTCTTGCCGAACGCGGCCAGCTGAGCGGTCAGCGGAGTTTCGAGCGCGCCCGCCTCGCCCACGAGCGCCTGGATCTTGCCGATCTCCGTCCGCGCCCCGGTGCCGGTGACGATGCACACCCCCTGCCCCGCAGTGACGATCGTGCCGGAGAACACCATCGAGGACCGGTCCCCCACCCCCGCTTCCGCCGCGACGGCCGCCGGTGCTTTCGCGGAGGGCATCGACTCACCGGTCAGGGCGGCTTCGTCGACACGCAGCTGGGTGGCCTCGACGATGCGTGCATCGGCGGGCACCTTGTCGCCGGGCATCAGTCGCACCACGTCGCCGGGAACCAGTTCGGAGGCCGCGACGGTCGTCCAACGTCCCTCCCGGCGCACGGTCGCATCCGCGGAGAGCATGCCACGGATGCCGGCGAGGGCCTTCTCCGCCCGCCCTTCCTGGACGTAGCCGATGACGGCGTTGATGACGGCGACGGACACGATCACCCAGAAGTCGAGCCAGTCGCCCATGACGGCCTTGATCGCCGCGGCGGCGAGGAGGATGTAGATCAGGGTGTCGTTGAAGTGCGACAGGAATCGCTGCCACGCCGGCGTGCGCTTCGGCTCAGGCAGAAGGTTGGGCCCGACGACAGCATGTCGGGCTCGCGCGTCGTCCGCCGTCAGGCCGTCCTCTCCGACGCGAAGGAGGCGGCGAACCTCCGCGACGTCAGCGGCGTGCGGGGCGGCAACGGTGAGTTCGACGTCGGCAGCAGCGTGGGCGCTCATACCGCGATCCTAGGAGGCGCGCTTCGCCGCCGCGGGTGCGATCGCCAGGATGACGTCCGGCGACGCTCACGCCGCCGCGACCGGGGGCGGCGGGCTCAGGCGGCGCCGTCGAACATGCTCGTGACCGAGCCGTCCTCGAAGACCTCTTTGATCGCGCGCGCGAGCAGCGGAGCGATGGGCAGAATCGTCAGCCCCGGGAAGCGCTTCTCGTCCGCAAGGGGAATCGTGTCGGTCACGACGACTTCGTCGATCGCCGCATCCTGCAGGCGCTCGGTCGCCGGAGCGCTGAACACCGCGTGCGTGGCCGCCACGATGACCCGTTCGGCCCCGTTGGCCTTCAGCGCCTGCGCCGCCTTGACGATGGTGCCGCCGGTGTCGATCATGTCGTCGACGAGCAGGCAGACGCGACCCTCGACGTGTCCCACGATCTCGTTGACGGTCACCTGGTTGGCGACGTTCGGGTCGCGGCGTTTGTGGATGATCGCGAGAGGCGCTCCGAGCGAGTCGGACCACTGGTCGGCCACGCGCACGCGCCCGGTGTCGGGCGAGACGACGGTGAGCTTGGCACGGTCGTCGGCCGAAAGGCTGTTCTGGAAGTACTCGAGCAGCACGGGCTTGGCGAACAGGTGATCGACCGGTCCATCGAAGAACCCCTGGATCTGAGCGGCGTGCAGGTCCACGCTCATCACGCGGTCGGCACCCGCCGTCTTCAGCAGATCGGCGACGAGACGCGCGCTGATCGGCTCGCGACCGCGACCCTTCTTGTCCTGACGCGAGTACGGGTAATACGGCGCGACGACGGTGATCCGCTTCGCGGAGGCGCGCTTGGCGGCATCCAGCATGATCAGCAGCTCCATGAGCCACTCGTTCACCGGGGGGCCGAAGGACTGGATGATGAAGGCATCGCAGCCGCGGATCGACACCTCGAAGCGGGTCAGGATCTCGCCGGAGGCGAACGTACGATGCTCGGTCGGTACCAGCTCGGTGCCGAGCGCCTGGGCGACGTCATGCGACAGGGTCGGATGCGAGCTGCCGCTGGCGACGACCAGACGCTTCTTGGTCTTGGCGACGAGTCCGGGGGCGATCCCGCGCTCGACGTCCAGGTCAACCGTGTGCTTCTTGCGCGCCATGGTCCGCTTCCTGTGCAGTGCGGGAACGTGCGGCAGCCGCGGCCGCGGCCGTTCCCGGTCGGTGGTTCTCGACCCACCCCTCGACGTTGCGCTGGGGGGCAACGCTCAAGGCGAGAGCTCCGGGCGGGACGTCCTTCCGGATCACCGCACCGGCACCGGTCTTGGCGCCATCTCCGATCCTAACGGGCGCGACGAAGACGTTGTGCGAGCCGGAGTGCACCTCGTCGCCGATCTCGGTGCGATGCTTGGCGATGTCGTCGTAGTTCGCGGTGATCGCGCCGGCGCCGAGGTTCACGCCGCGTCCGATCGTCGTGTCGCCGATGTAGGACAGGTGGGGAACCTTGCTGCCTGCGCCGATGGTGGAGTTCTTCGTCTCCACGAACGTTCCGATCTTGCCTCCGTCGGCCAGCACGGTACCCGGCCGCAGATAGGCGAACGGTCCGACCGAGGCGCCCGCCCCGATGACGGCGAGGGTCGCATCAGTGCGGCGGACGACGGCGTTCTCGCCCACCTCGCAGTCCTCCAGCGTCGTGTCGGGTCCGATCGTGGCGCCGGCAGCCACGGCAGTGGCGCGCAGGATGTGGGTGTTGGGCAATACCGTCACGTCGGGCGCGAGGGTCGCGGTGACATCGATCCAGGTCGTCGCCGGATCCTGAATCGTGACGCCGTCGAGTTGCCACCGGCGCACGGTGCGCGCGTTGAGCAGGCGCCCGGCCTCGGCGAGCTGCGCGCGATCGTTGACGCCGAGCGTCAGCGAGACGTCGGAGACGACGGATGCCGTGACGGCGAGCCCCGCGGTGCGGGCCAGGCCCACGACGTCGGTCAGATACTTCTCGCCCTGCGCGTTCTGGGTGCCCACACGCGCCAGCTGCGAACGCAACATCTCCGCCTGGAAGACGTAGACGCCCGCGTTGATCTCGGTGATCGCCGCTTCCGCGGCCGTGGCGTCCTTCTGCTCGACGATGCGCTCCACGCCGCCGTTGGTGGCGCGCACGACGCGGCCGTAGCCGGTCGCGTCGTCGAGCACGGCCGACAGCAGTGTGATCGCAGCCCGGGACGAGCGGTGGTCTCGGATGAGGGCGCTCAGCGTCTCGGCATCGAGCAGGGGGACGTCACCGGAAAGCACCAGCACGTCGCCGTCGAAATCGGGGACGGCGTCCAGGGCGACTTCGACGGCGCGACCCGTGCCCGGGATCTCGTCCTGGTCGACGACGACGACCTCGGGCGAGATACCGGTCACCGCATCGGCGACGAGATCCCTCTCGTGCCGGACGACGACGAGAACGTGAGCGGGCGACAGGTCGCGGGCCGTGTCGAGAACGTGTCCGACGAGCGGGCGACCCCCGATGCGGTGCAGCACCTTCGGCAGCGACGACCGCATGCGGGTTCCCTGCCCCGCGGCGAGGATCACGACGGCGAGGGACGCATCCAACGTGTTCTCTGTCATGCTCCGCCGCCAGGATTCGAACCTGAACCTCACAGCTCCAAAGGCTGTCGTGCTGCCGTTACACTACGGCGGACCGCACCCCACGAGACGGCGGGTGTGCCGCTCCAGTCTGCCAGTCCCGACCCCGGATGACCGCATCGCCGTGCTCAGGCGAGCATGAGGAAGAGCTTCTCCAGCTCGTCGGCGGTGACGCCGTCTTCCGCGGCTGCACCCTCCGGGTCGGACAGACACTCCCGCAGCGCCGTGGACACGATGGCGAAGCCGGCGCGGTCCAGCGCGCTGGACACCGCCGCCAGCTGGGTCACCACGTCACGACAGGGCTTTCCCTCCTCGACGGCGGCGATGACCGCATCGAGCTGACCCCGCGCGCGGCGCAGGCGATTGGCGATCTTGCGCTGCGCGGCGCCGTCGTGCGCTGTCGCGGCGTCCGACGCGGACGCGTTCGCCGTCATCGTCCGAAGACGCGGGCGAGGAAGCCGCCGCCCGCTTCCTGTTCGTGGCCGGGGCAGCGTTGGGCCGCCGGCACGTTCTTCATCACCTGATCGACGTGCTGGCCGCAGCCGGCCCACGTCGTCTTGCCGCAGGTTCGGCACGTTACTGCTGAGCACATGAAAGTTCTCCTTCTCGTCGTTCGTACGTATGACGTTGTCGGTGGTGCGGCGAAGAGTCCGCGCCGCTCAGATGCGGGCGTGGTCGGAGACGAGCACCGCATCCGCGTGCTCACCGAGAACGGCGCGCAGCGTCAGCATGCCGCCGGACAGGGACGCCGAGTCGAACCCGGCCTGCGCGAGCACGCGGTGCGCGATCGCGGAGCGCACGCCCGACTGGCACATGACGCGCACGGGTCGCCCGGCGGCGGCGGCACGCACCTCGTCGAGCCGGCCGCGCAACGCGTGTGCGGGATGCGAGCGCCCCGGGCAGGTGCCCGGTGGACAGCTCCGCGGGGGTGCGCACGTCGAGGATCAGCGCGGTCTCGGTGACCGCGTCGATCTCCTGCGCGTACCAGAGGCGGAGGGCCCCGCTCCGGACGTTCTCGCCGACCATCCCGACCATGTGNACGGGATCCTTCGCAGAACCGTACGGAGGTGCGTAGGCCAGGTCGAGGTCGATCAGCTCATCCACCGCCCAGCCCGCACGGATGGCCGTCGCGAGCACGTCGATCCTCTTGTCGACCCCGTCGGCGCCGACGGCCTGCGCTCCCAGCAGCAGACCGTCACTCCGACGGATGTGGACGACCAGATGGATCTGCGAGGCGCCGGGAAAGTAGCCGGCGTGCTGGCCCGGATGAAGGTGCAGCGTGTCCGCGTCGATCCCGGCGGCGGCGAGCGCGGCGCGGTTCGCGCCGGTCATCGCCACCGTCTGCGCACCGACACGGACGATCGCCGTGCCGACGGGGCGCGGAAGCGGACGAGCGTGCTCCGGACGGAGAATCGCGTCGGCGACGAGCCGTCCGGCGCGGTTGGCGGGTCCGGCGAGCGCGACGGGACGCACGGCCCCGGTGACGGCGTCGACGGATGCCGTCGCATCACCGACCGCGTAGACGTCGGGCAGCGAGGTACGTCCGTGCTCGTCGATGATCATCGCCCCACGCACGCATGCGACGCCCGCGGCCTCGAAGACCGCCGTGTCGGGACGAACACCCACCGAGAGCACGACGATGTCGGCGTCCAGGCGGGTCCCGTCGTCGAGGACGACGACGTCGCCGTCCTCACCGGATTCGACCGCGGTGGCCGCGGTGCCGGCACGCACCTCGATGCCGAGCGTCCGCAGTTCCGCGGTCACGAGGGCGGCCAGCTCGTCCTCGAGCGGGGGCAGCACGTGCGGCGCGAACTCGACGACGGTGGTGTGCAGCCCACGCTGGGCGAGCGCTTCGGCGGCCTCGATGCCGATGAAGCCCGCTCCGAGCACGACGGCCCGGCGCGCACCGGCCTGGACGCGATCACGCAACGCGACCGCGTCCTCGACGCTGCGCAGCGTCCGCACCCGCGGCGAGTCCAGTCCGGTGATGGGCGGCGTCGCCGCGGCGGCGCCCGGAGCCAGCACGAGGGCGTCGTAGTGCAGGGTGTCGACACCGTCTGCGCTCATCACGGTCACGGTCTTGGCCGCGGCATCCACCGCCGTCACCTCGTGACCGGGGCGCACGTCGAGCGCGAGAGACGCTTTCAGCGAGGCCGGGGTCTGCACGAGCAGAGCGGACTCATCGGCGATCTCTCCGCCGACGTAGTAGGGCAGGCCGCAGTTCGCGAACGAGACGTGCGCGCCGCGCTCGAGGACGATGATCTCGGCCGCCTCATCGAGCCTGCGCGCACGCGCGGCACAGCTCATGCCTCCGGCCACTCCCCCGACGATCACGATGCGCATCTGTTCTCCTTCTCGAACGCGTGTTCACACAATACCCCCGGGGGTATCTTGACGCAACTCCGAGGGCCGCCGTGACGATAATGGAGGCATGTCCACCGAGCACGACGAAGTCGACCGCATCGTCGGCGCGTGGGGCGCCCAGCGACCGGATCTCGACTTCTCGCCGCTGGAGGTGCTCTCGCGAGTGGATCGCCTGTCGCGGCATCTCGACCGGGCGCGACGCGAGGCGTTTCGTCGCAGCGACCTCGAACCCTGGGAGTGGGACGTGCTGTCGGCACTGCGACGGGCCGGCGAGCCCTACCAGCTCAGTCCCAAGCAGCTGCTGCAGCAGACGCTGGTCTCCAGCGGCACGATGACGAACCGCATCGATCGCCTCGTCGGACGCCGCCTGGTGCGCCGCGAGGCCGATCCCGGTGACGGACGCAGCGTTCTGGTGACGATCACCGACGAGGGCAAGACCCGCGTGGATGCCGCGATCACACGCCTCGTCGACGCCGAAGCCCTGCTGCTCAGCGTGCTGTCACGCTCCGATCGCGAGCGACTCGCGGGCCTGCTGCGAAAGCTGTCGCTGGGCTTCGATTCCTGAGAATCACTCTCGACCGATAATCGCTCTCATCTTCATCAAAATATTGCAATTCGTTTATGCGTCTGATCGGATAGACCCATGGACACCGAGCCGGGGCTCACCTCAGCGGCAGAGCTCTTCAAGGTTCTCGGGAACGCGTCGCGACTGGCGCTCCTGAGGATCATCGGCGACGAGTCCCCCACGGTCGGCTCCCTCGTGGAGGCGACCGGAATGTCCCAGCCTCTCGTGTCACAGCACCTCCGAACGCTGCGCCAGGCCGGTCTCGTGATTGCGACCCGGTCGGGCAAGGAGATCTGCTACCGGGTCGCGGATCTGCACGTGACCCACGTGATCGCCGATGCGATCGCGCACGTGCACGAGCCCGTCGACCACGACGACACCATCCACCACGTCGCTCACGACTGAGCACTCACACCCGAAGGACACGACATGACCACCGAGATCCACGCCGAGCACACCACCGCCGAGCACGAGCACGGCGACGCCTGCGGACACGAGGCCGTCACGCACGACGACCACGTCGACTACGTCCACGGCACCCACCACCACGCGCTGCACGGCGACCACTACGACGAGCACGAGTCCGTCGCCGAGCACACGGCCGCCGAGCACGCGCACGGCGACGCCTGCGGACACGAGGCCGTCACGCACGACGACCACGTCGACTACGTCCACGACGGTCACAAGCACGCCGCTCACGGAGACCACTACGACGAGCACTGAGCCCGCCTCAGCGCACCGCGCGCAGAAGGGGTGGNGAGGGATTNTNNNTCACCACCCCTTCTGCCGTTCACAGCGCCCCGGCCGGTTCTCGCCGCACCGCACCGCGGCGCGACGGCATCCGCAGGCTCGCCCCCGCGACCGCGATGACCGAGACCAGGATCAGGGCGGAGGCCGGCGCGAGGGTCGTCCAGGGCGCACGCTCGACGTAGGCGATGCCCTCGGCCAGCAGCAGCCCCCACTCGGGCATCGGCGGCTGCGCCCCGAGACCCAGGAAGCCGAGCGAGGCGAGGGCCAGCGCGATACCCGGAAGACGCAGCATTCCGTGGCGCGCGAGCGGCGGCAGCGCCGTCGGCACGACATGGCGCAGCGTCGCCTCGGCGCGCCCCATGCCGAACACGGGAAGCCATCGCACGTAGCTCAGGGCCCGCGCCTCGGCAAGAAGGCTCCGCGCGTGTGCGGCCAGCGGCGGCCAGCTCACCCAGAGCACGGCCGCCGCCGCTCCCCCGGCCGTTGGGCCGACGAGGGCGGCCACGATGACGCCCGCGATGATCGGCGGCGTCGCGTTCGCGACCTCGACCGGACCTTCCGCCGCTGCGCCCGCGAAGGCGACGAGCACGCCGATCAGCACGCTCGCCAGCACGATCACCAGCGCCGGGCCCAGGGTGCCGAGGGCACCGTGCGCCACCCGCGCGAGGAGGTCGCGCCCGGAGGCGTCGGCGCCGAACGGAAGGGCCCACGACGGCGGAGCCAACCGTGGATGCGCGCTCGCGTACGGGTCGCGGACGATGCCCGCGGCGACGATGAGCGCGAGCAGAGATCCGGCGACGACGAGTGAGACGAGGGCGACGCGATCGCGCGGCCGGTGTTCCGGCGGCGGCGCCAGAGCGCCCTCGGGCAGCGGCCCACCCCAGGCCCAGAGGCGGAGTGCGCCGAAGAGCACCCCCACGGCGATCGCCGCGAGGGCGATGAACAGCACCCCGGCCTGCAGCGCCGGCAGGTCCTGCGCATTGGCCGCGCCCAGCAGGTAGCGCCCGAGCCCGGGGATCGCGAACACCTGCTCGACGGCGACCGCTCCCCCCAGCATCCCGATGAGCACGAGTCCCACCTGATCCACGACGGCGGCGACAGCGCGCCGGACGACGCCGCGCAGCACGGTCGCGGGCGCCGCTCCGGCCAGCCGCCAGATCTGCGTCCAGCGCTCGGTGCTCGCTCCGGCGAGGGCGTCGACCAGCAGACGTCCGATGAGACCGCCGGCCGGGATGCCGAGCGCGAGCGCGGGCAGCACGACGTTGACCATGCCGTGCCAGCCGTAGGGCGGGAACAGTCGCAGCTGCACGGCGAAGACGACCAGGAGCGCGCTCGCGAGGAGGAACTCCGGCATCGCGGTGAGGACGACGCCGGCGGGTCCGGCACCGCGCACCGGCCGGTCGCGGAGCACACGACGGCACGCCGGTGCGACGAGCGCCGCTGCGACGATGAGCGCCACGGCGAGGGCGAAGCCGGCGAGCGTGAGTGAGACGCCGAACGCCGAGACGGCTCCCGGTCCGACCGCGCCGCCGCTGACCCAGGACGTGCCGAGGTCGCCGCGCAGGACCCCCGACCACCAGCGCGCGCTGATGGCCAGGGGACCGCCGTCGAGCCCGAGCTCGGCGCGGATCGAGGCGAGCGCCTCGGGCGTCGGCTCGAGCTCGGCGTAGCGTGCCCGCAGGATCGACGCCGCCGGGTCGCGCTGCGACAGCCAGGGCAGGGCCCCGGCGATCGTCAGCAGCGCGAAGACGGCGACGACCCGCGAGACGAGCGCCGCCGTGTCAGCCCTGCGCATCGCCCGTCGCGGCCGCATCGATCCAGGTGTCGATGGTCACAAGGGTGCGCTCGCGCGGGTCGCGAGCCGCGTCGCGCACGCGCCTCGACTCGCCCTGCACGACGCGCTCGTGGAGCATCGGCACGGCGGCGTCGGTCGCCAGGATCCGCGCCTCGGCGGCGAGGATCGCACGCTGACGCTCGACGCCCGGTGCCGTCCGCGACGCCGTCGAGATGGCCGCGTCGACCTCCGTATCGCACAGCTGCGAAAGGGAGAATCCGCCGCCGCAGGAGAAGTCGGAGGCGAAGGAGGCGACCGGGTCGCCCGAGTCGAGCACCGTCGCACGCGACAGAATGAACGCGTCGAACGCACCGGCGAGCGCATCGGCCTCGATGAACTGGTACTCGCGAACGTCCTGTGTGACGACGAAGCCCGCCGCCTCCAGCTGCTGCTCGACGAGCACCGCGACCTCGGGCAGCTCGGCACGGTCGGTGAAGGTGCCGAGGGTGATCGGCACCGCGTCCACCGTGCCGGGGGTCGCCCGCGACGACAGCAGCGCCTCGTAGGCGGTGGTGTCGCGCGCGCCCACCGTCCACGCGAGGGCCGGACCGAGCAGGCCCCGGGCCTCGTCGGCGCGTCCCTCGTATACCGACGCGATGATCGCGGCGCGGTCGATCGCGGCGCGTGCCGCCGCGCGCACGGCCGGGTCGACGAAGGGCCCCTTCGCCGTGTTCAAGTACAGCGTGTTCGTGCGCGGCATCGGGACCTCGTGGACGAGCTCCGGGTCGACCGTCGCGACCTGTCCGGCGGGGACCGCCTCGACGATGTCGGCCGTGCCGGTGCGGAGGGCGGCCGCCCGCGCGGTGCCGTCCGGCACGAACGAGACGTCGATGCCGGCGAGCTTGGCGCGCCCGCCCCAGTACCCGTCGAACCGGTCGAGGGTGGCGCCGGTGATGCCGTCGACCGCGACGAGACGGAACGGACCGGTGCCGGTGCCGATCGGCGAGACGGTGTCGCCCGTGTACGCGGAGGGAGCGAGGATCGACAGCTGCGGGCTGGACAGGCGCTGCGGCAGCAGCGGGTCGACGTCGGCCGTGGTCACGATGACGGCGTTCCCGTCGGCCCGGGCCTGAAGCCCCACGCCCTTGAGGATGCGCGGCACGGGGCTGGCGGCCGCGGCGCGCTGGAGCGAGCCGACGACGGCGTCGGCCGTCAGGGCCGTCCCGTCGTGGAAGCGCACACCGTCGCGGATCTCGAAGCGCCAGGTGGTGTCGGCAGTCTGCGTCCAGGCGGTCGCGAGCGCGGGCTGGGCGACGGCATCGTCGTCGAGGACGACGAGGGTCTCGNGCGTGCTCCAGCGCGACAGTTTGAACGCGTCGTCGCTCAGCGGCGACAGCCCCGAACGCGGCGGCTGCAGCATGGCGACGGACACGCGTTCATCGGACGCGGCGCCGGGGGGGGCGCCCACGCCGGGGAAGCAGCCGCTCAGTGCCGGAAGGAGAAGGGCGGTCAGGGGGACGGCGGGGATCCTCAGGGATCGTCGGGGGGGGGTCATGG